>CAZIHJ010000022.1:13885-35976 GCA_964538485.1 uncultured Chitinophagales bacterium
ACCACTTCAACCCTGCTTTGATCACCGATCATGAACCTGTGTACACGCGGCTTTCCGGTTCCCTCGACAACCTCTACGTCATTGCCGAGGATGCTGCCTTCGAGACGGATATGGACATCAAGAATTTTGCAGTCGCGCAGCACAATGCTGTACTCGATCTCGCTTTTGCGCACAACGGTCTTGTTGCCGATGGAGGTAAAGGGCCCGATGTACGCGTCTTCTATCAGGCAATTCTCGCCGATGATGGCCGGACCGCGTACAACGCTGTTAATAATCTTCGCACCTTTTCCGATCACTACTTTCCCTGCGATCACGGACTGCGGATCCACTTCACCCTGATGGTCTGGCGTGATATTATCCAGGATGAGACGGTTGGCTTCGAGCAGGTCGGCTGGTTTACCTGTGTCCTTCCACCAACCGGTGATTTCTGCGTAGCCGATCTTGTATCCTTTGTCGATGAGGTACTGGTGAGCATCAGAAATCTCCAGTTCACCGCGTGCGCTTGGTTTGATTGCATTGACTGCTTCGAAGATGGTCTTGTCGTAGAGGTATATCCCCGCAACGGCAAAATTGCTCTTCGGCTTCTTCGGCTTCTCTTCTACTGCAATAATTTTCCCATTCCGAATCTCCGGCACACCGAAACGTTCCGGGTCTTTCACTTTTGAAAGTGTGAGATAACAATTGCAGTCGCTTTTTTCAAATTCATCTACAAATCGTTTTACGCCGCCGACCACCATATTGTCGCCAAGATAGAAGATGAATCTGTTGTTGCCAATAAACGGCTCAGCAAGAGCGACAACCTGTGAAAGTCCGCCGGGAGTCTCCTGGGGAATGTACGTGATCTTCGCACCCCACCGCGAACCATCACCAATTGCATTCGGAACTTCGAGACTGTCGGCATTATGAACGATGCCAAGCTCCTTGATGCCCGCATTTACCGCTGCTTCAATCGCATAGTACAGTATCGGTTTATTGGCAATGGGAATGAGATGTTTGTTCTGCGTGTGAGTAATGGGACGGAGACGCGTACCGCGGCCCCCGCTTGCGATCAGTGCTTTCAATGGGTCTCCTGCAATAAAGAAGATTTTGGAGTGTAGGATTCAATAAGATCAACCATCGCTTCCACATTTTCTTTGCTGATTGATCCCTTCGCCTGCGCAAGCATCACCGTCTCGGAAGTCAATGCTGTGAAGTATGGCAACAATTCCGGAGCAATATGCTTGATCGAAGCAAGGTGCCCGGCAACTGTCTCAACACCACCACGTGCAACAGGCCCGCTCAGGGCCTTCGACGGACCTGTTCTCTCAACATTACTCAGTGTCGCTTTGATTATCGGCGCAAAGATCGGCAAGAACTTCCGACGATTGAGACCAAGCGTTGCTGACATTTGTTCCAGGATAAACAGCAAGGTTGTCAAATGGTTCGATGCAACAACGCACGAGGCATGATAGAATGCACGCATCTCGGGCGGAATCTCTACGACCATGCCTTCGAGCTTCTTTGCAAATTGTTGGGCCTTGCGCATCCCTTTCGCATCACCGTCGACACCATAATAGATGCCCCTCGCTGTTGGCACGATATCCTTGGGTGCAAAGTCTCTCGGGAACGTTTGTAGCGGGTGAAACGAGAACACGGTTGCTCCCCTTGCCGCAAGAGGCGCAAGCACAGCAGCGGTCAGCATACCGGAGGCATGACACACAGAGAGTCGTTTGAAATTCACGTGTTCCAACTCCGCAAGGCTCACTGCCACGCTTTCCACTGCCGCATGAGGCGTTGCAATAAGGACGAGGTTGGTTTGAGATGGAATATCCGCCAGCGATGTTGTTGCAGTCTTGCACTTTAGGAAGCGTCCGGCAGAGAGCGCTGACCGCCGGCTGCGGGAAACCACACTTACGACCTTTTCCCCATTCTCAATTAAAATGCGACCAAGCGTGTTGCCGACTTTCCCGGCCCCGATGATTGTAATGTTCCAGCGTGAAGAGTTCTTCATAGAAGGAGTCAGGAGATGGCCAATAGCGCGGAAGCTGATTCAACTCAGCCAAAACGTAACCAATAAATCGCAGAGTTTCAAGACATTGCCTTGATTCTGGCTGCTTCCTTGACTACATTTTGACGACATCGTCAGACTTTATTCAGATCCGGACACAGGAACAACATGTCATTGATGATCAGTATCTCCGGCATCCGGGGCATTCTTGGAGAAGACCTCACTCCGGAAACCGTAGTCAAATACTCGGCGGCTTTCGCCGAGTACTGCAAACGTAAAGCCACCGGCGAACCTGTAGTCGTGCTCGGTCGTGATGGGCGGGCAACCGGCAAGGCCCTCACACATATTATCTCCTCAACTCTGTTATGCGCCGGCGTGAACGTACGGGCGGTCGGTATAGCCTCCACTCCGACGATTGCGCTGGCAGTCGAACAAACCGGGGCTACCGGAGGAATTTCCGTAACCGCGAGCCATAATCCGATGGAGTGGAACGGGATGAAGTTCTTTGGTCCCGACGGACTATTTCTCAATGCCCGCGAGAATCGTGAGCTTCTCGAGATTGCAGAAAGTAGGAACATCCGCTTTGCGTCCTGGGATACCATGGGACGACAGCACCCCGATGCCTCCTGGATAAGCAAACACATTTATGCCGTTATCACTTCTCCCTACGTTGACATCTCCCGCATACAGGCGCGAAAATTCAAGATTGTTGTAGATTGTGTCAATGCTGCGGGCGGCATCATGGTGCCGGACATGTTGCGGGAGTTCGGTTGTGAAGTGATTGAAATGAACTGCGACATGACTGGGGTATTCGCACATGCGCCCGAGCCAATCCCGGAAAACCTGACAGAACTCTGTGAGCGTGTAAAGATTGAGAACGCCGACCTCGGTATAGCTGTCGATCCTGATGTTGATCGGCTCGTTCTGATCAATGAAAAGGGAGAACCGTATGGAGAAGAGTACACTATTGCCACTGCGGTGAAGTTCGTTCTGGAGAAGGAACGACTGGCCGGGCATACCTTTACCAAATCGGTTGTGGTGAACTTGAGTACCACACGCGCCGTGGATGATATTGCCTCAGCGTTCGGAGCAAAGGTATTTCGATCACCGGTAGGTGAGATCAACGTTGTCAATAAAATGAAAGAGGTTGGAGCAATCATCGGCGGCGAAGGAAGCGGTGGTGTTATTCTCCCGTCAATCCACTACGGTCGCGATGCAATTGTCGGCATTGGACTTATTCTTCAATCCCTCGCAGAGAGCAGTGGAACGCTTTCACAGCTAAAGGCCTCGCTCCCCCAATATTCAATCGCCAAAGGGAAAATCGAGCTTGGCTCTCTCTCGCCTGATGAGGCGCTCAGAACAATTCAGGCGTCTGCAGGCACCGACGCAATGCTCAACACCGATGACGGATTGAAGCTGGATTTCCCCAATCACTGGGTACACCTCCGCAAGTCCAATACCGAGCCAATAGTGAGAGTGATTGCGGAAGCAAAGACCATGAAAGAGGCACTGGGGGTCGTTGAATCTTACAAAACCAGAATGACATCCCTGTAGTCCATGAATCTCAAATCCGAAATATCAAATCCATAGGAACAGCAAAAGCAATGCTTCTCTGTAAGGTCGTCGGTACCATCGTCGCCACACAAAAGAAAGAATCACTCAAGGATCAGATAATTCTCACGGTCCAACCAATCACGTTGGACGGCAATCCGCTTGGACGGGATTTGCTTGCACTCGATACTGTGAGCGCTGGCGTGGGGGACACGGTACTTGTTGTGCAAGAAGGCCAGGCGGCTGCCCAGATACTGAAGCGCACTGATGTGCCTGTGCATAGCATCATCGTTGCCGTGGTCGATGGAATTGACGTCGTTGAATAGAAGCGTTTATTTCGTGCCATCTGCATATTCATCATGTCCATACAACTTCAAGACCTTCTTGTTCTCGCTTCTGTTCCGGGCATTGGACCCGGTCGTCTCCGCTCGCTCGTAAGTCATTTCAAAGATCCCGCCTCAGTAGCGCGTGCAACGGTGAAGGAGCTTGTGGCGGTAGAGGGTATTGAAAGACGAACTGCCCATGCCATCGCCAACTTCTATCGTGACTCCGGAGCTTTCCAGTGCAAACGGTATGTTGATGACCAGCTCTCGCGGCTGAACAAAATCGATGGACGAGCCGTCACCTTTTGGGACAAAGGGTACCCCGACAATCTCAAGAAAATCTATGACCCTCCCCCCGTGCTCTTTGTCCGGGGCACGCTCGAGGAAGAAGACAAGTATTCCATTGCCATCGTCGGCACGCGTACACCTACGCCGTACGGAACGCACTTTGCCGAGAAATTTGCCGCTGAGCTCGCGCGGTTCGGTATTCCGATCATCAGCGGACTTGCACGCGGGATCGACACCGTTGCTCACGCCGCGACAATCAAGGCCGGCGGCAGAACAGTTGCCGTGATTGGCTCCGGCATCGACGTCATCTACCCACCGGAGAATAAAACACTTGTTGATCGCATGCTGCCCGAAGGCGCAATCGTTTCAGAGTATGTGATGGGGACGAAGCCTGATGCCGGAAACTTTCCGCGACGCAACCGCATTATCAGCGGGATTGCCATCGGAACGCTGATCGTGGAAACAGGCGTCGAAGGCGGTGCAATGATCACCGCAACAACAGCGCTGGATCAGAATCGGGAGGTCTTTGCAATTCCGGCCGCATTGTCGGACAAACGCAAGAGCGGTACCAACGCACTGATCAAGCAGGGAAAGGCAACTCTTGTGGAGAATGTTGATGATATTCTTGCAGAGTTGGGACCACGCCTGAAAAAGTTAATCGCGCCGGCGAAGTTCAAGGAGGAAACCCTTCCCCCCCTCTCGCTTTTTGAGCAACAACTCTTTGATGCGTTCCCCGAAGATCCCATTCACATTGATGCGCTTGCAGAACGATCCCGCATGTCCACTGCGGATGCGCTCGTGCATCTTCTTTCTCTGGAGTTCAAAGGCATCGTCCGGCAATTGCCGGGGAAAATGTTCACGAGACTGTCATGATATACTCGGTATCTTTCCTCTTTGAGAGAAAAACCGTACTTTAAGCATGGTGCATCGAGACACAGGAGACCGGATGTTCATTATTGGAGAGGCCCGTATCGATGACGAAGTTGCGCACACCTCCTTTTGTTGTGACCTTCACGCATGTAAAGGCGCGTGTTGCTGCATTGAAGGCGGGCGCGGGGCGCCTCTGGAGGACGATGAGGTACTGGAGATTCAAAAGGCCTATCCGGCAATCAAACAATTCCTTAGTGAGCAGAGCATCCGCGTTATTGAGACGTCAGGGCTCTTTGAGGGAACACCCGGTGACTTCGTTACGCCGTGCATTGAAGAACGCGATTGCGTTTATGTGCACTATGATGCAGCAGGCATTGCCCGGTGCAGTTTTGAACGTGGATTTCAAGAGAATCTGATCGACTGGAGGAAACCTCTCTCCTGTCATCTTTTCCCCGTCCGCATTCGCAAGTACGGAAATGACCATATTAGGTATGAACAGATCGGGGAATGCGAGGGGGGTCGTCGTTTCGGTGAACAGAAGAATATCCCCCTGTCAGATTTCCTGAAGGAATCGTTGACACGGAAGTACGGAGAGACATGGTACAAGAAATTCAAAACGCATTGTGACTCATTGAACGGGAACACCGGCCACCTATGAAACAGATGTAACACTTCGATGCTGAATCTTTCGCTCCAACATAAGATGATGATGAAGTTGTCGCCTCAACAGGTCCAGTACCTGAAGATGCTGCAACTCCCCACTCTCGCGCTTGAACAAAAAATCAAAGCAGAACTGGAAATGAACCCGCTTCTCGAAGAGGGGTTTGAAGAAGAGCTGGAAGCCCAGCAGGAGCAGGAAGAACCGGCGAAAGAAGAAGCAACAGTCGAAGAAGCCGCCAAGGCGGACGAAAAAGCAAACGAGGTGGAAGAGAAATATACGATCGACGATTTCATGAATGATGAAATCTCCGGATACAAAGCGCGTGAGACATACGATGACGAAGAGCGCGAAGATATGCCGCTGGCCGATTCCATTCCGCTCTATCACCGGTTGCTTGAACAGTACACACTCCTCGACCTTGATGACGATGAAATTCTCCTCGGAGAGGAGATCATCGGAAACCTTGATGAAGATGGTTACCTCAGACGGGATCTCCCGACGATTGTCCAGGATCTCAATCTCACCCATAACACAGCAATCACCGTAGAGAAGGCCGAGGCAACCCTCAAGAGAGTCCAGCGCCTTGATCCTGTTGGTGTGGGATCCAGAACCCTGCAGGAGTGTTTGATCGTTCAGCTTGAAGTCTCCCCTATTGAACCGAAGCTACGAGACCTCTCGTTACGAATTCTGCGCGAGCACTACGAGAGCTTTACGATGAAACACTTCGAGGACATCGCCAAGAAACTGAACATCAGTTTTGATGAACTCAAGGCCGCCGTCGAAGTCATACAACACCTCAATCCCAAGCCCGGCGAAGGGGAATTCAGCGCCCACGAAAACTACATCGTCCCGGACTTTATCGTGACGCAAACCGATGATGATTTTGTTATTACGCTGAACGACCGTAACATCCCCCCTCTCCGCATCAACAAGCAGTACAAGGACATCATGTCCAAGCGGAAGAAGAACGGGGTGTCCACGGAAACCAAGGACTTTATCCGGCAACGCTTTGAGGCCGCAAAGTGGTTTATCAGCTCCATCCATCAACGACGCGAAACTATGCTCAAGGTGATGCGGGCGATCATCGACAAGCAGCGTGAGTTCTTCGAAACGGGAGAAGGGCTTAAGCCGATGATCTACAAGGACATCGCCGAGGTGATTGGAATGGACATTTCCACCATTAGCCGTGTTGTCAACAGCAAGTTCGTCCAGACGGATTACGGGGTCTTCTCCCTCCGGCATTTCTTCAGTGATTCCATCAGTACATCTGACGGTGATGAAGTCTCCAACAAGGAAGTGAAGAAAAAACTCAAGGACCTCATTGATGCTGAAGACCCGTTGCACCCGCATAGCGACCAGAAACTCGCTGAAATTCTAAACCAGCAAGGGCTCAACATTGCCCGCCGCACCGTTGCAAAATATCGCGAGGCCATGTTACTTCCCGTGGCTCGTTTGCGCCGCAAGCTCACTTAGTTCCCACAAGGTAGCATTCCCATGTCCGGCATTATTCGCTCCACAACCGTCATCGGACTTTCGCGCAACGGCAAGACCGTTATCGGATCGGATGGTCAGGTCACTGTCGGACAGACAGTGATGAAACACAAAGCCCGCAAAGTCCGCAAGCTGTACAACAACACTGTGCTCGTCGGGTTTGCCGGCGCAGCAGCGGACGCGTTCACCCTCTTCGGCAAGTTCGAGGAGAATCTGGAGAAATACCGGGGGAACCTTGAGCGCGCCGCAGTGGAGCTGGCAAAAGAATGGCGCACGGACAAATACCTTCGCCAGCTTGAAGCACTGCTCGCTGCTCTTGATGGAAAAACATCACTCGTTATTTCCGGCACAGGCGAGATTATTGAACCGGACGACGGAATACTTGCCATCGGTTCCGGCGGCAGCTTTGCCCTGACCGCGGCACGGATGCTGGTCAAACACTCGGACCTTGACACCCGTGAAATCGTGGAGGCCTCCCTGCACGCGGCAGCCGATGTGTGCATTTATACCAACCATAATCTGACAATCGAAGAACTCTGACATGACTGCACGCAACACATCACGGGAAGCACAGCATCGTGAGCTAACGCCACGTGAAATCGTCCGTGAACTCGACAAGTACATTATCGGCCAGCACAATGCCAAGAAATCCGTTGCCATTGCACTCCGCAACCGGTGGCGCAGGTTGCAAGTACCGACCGGTCTCCGAGAAGAGATCATGCCGAATAATATCATCATGATCGGCCCGACCGGAGTGGGCAAGACTGAAATCGCCCGCCGACTTGCCAAGCTCGCGAATGCCCCGTTCATTAAAGTCGAGGCGTCGAAGTTCACTGAGGTCGGGTATGTGGGACGGGACGTTGAGTCCATTGTCCGTGATCTGACTGAATATGCAGTGACGATGGTGAAGGCGGAAAAGCGGGTTGAAGTGAATGAGAAGGCCAAGGAAATGAGTGAAGAACGTATCCTTGATATTATCATGCCGCCTGTTCGCAAAAGGCAAGCGACTGCTGTTGTAGAGGAGTCCGGCCAGGCCATTAGTGAGGATGAGGAGAATCAATCCACACGCGAGAAATTCCGTCAGCGTCTGCGCGACGGCTCACTTGAATCCAAGGTCATTGAACTTGATCTGCCGGCAAGTCAGGGACCGCTGATGCAGGTCATCGGCCCGATGAATATGGAGGAAATGGGACTGAACCTGCAGGACATGTTCGGTAACCTGATGCCGAAGAAGATGAAGCGACGAAAGCTGACGGTAGCAGAAGCGCGTGTCATCCTGACGGCAGAAGAAGCACAAAAGCTGATCGACCAGGATGCCGCGATCAAAGAAGCAATTCACCGGGTCGAAAACTCGGGCATTGTCTTCCTTGATGAAATCGACAAAATTGCGGGGAGCAAATCCCAAAGCTCGGGTCCTGACGTGTCGCGAGAAGGCGTACAGCGCGACCTCCTCCCTATCGTCGAAGGCTCCAACGTGACAACCAAGTACGGCGTGGTGAAAACGGATCACGTGCTCTTTATTGCTTCCGGAGCTTTCCATGTTTCCAAGCCGTCCGACCTGATACCGGAACTTCAGGGAAGATTCCCGATTCGTGTGGAACTCAGCAGTCTGACGGAAGAGGATTTCGTCAAGATCCTCACCATGCCACAGAATGCCCTCATCAAGCAATATGCCGCATTGTTGGAGACCGAAGGAGTGACCGTGGAGTTTACAGAGGACGGAATCGAAGAGATTGCAAAAATTGCCGCTGAAGTGAACGAACAGGTGGAGAATATCGGCGCACGAAGACTTCACACGATCATGACGACGCTACTGGAAGAAATTCTCTTTGACGCGCCCGATGAAATAAAAACACCCGCCATCACTGTGGATCGGGAGATGGTACAAGGGAAACTCGCCTCCATTGTTAAGAACCGCGACCTGAGCAGATATATACTCTGATGACACTGGTGGGAGTGATGGAGTGTTGGGGTATGAGGGCCTCACCCCCGCTATTCCGTCACTCCATGAATCCAACAATCCAATTATCCGCTTTTTTAAAACCTGAGCTTCATCCCCATCGCAACTGCGCCATCGGAGAATCCTTCAGGATCGAGAAGCCACGAAGCGTTCTCCGAAGCAACATCGAGAGTGAACATTCCGAAGTCGAGGCCAAAACCAAGTGCATAAGTGAAACGCTCGTTGCCGCCGGTCGCAACTCCCGCCCGCAATGGAAGGAAATGCAGCAGGCGATATTCAACGCCGAGAGCAAACCGCGGATCAGGGGATGAGCCGGGCATATCATACACACCCTGACTGTATTCAAAGCCGACAAGCATCTCGCCCGGCAACCATTCCACAATTTCATCCACCTTCACTCCCACACCTGCCCGAATTGTGGTTGGCAATGGTGTGGAGAATGATTGTCCTTCAACTGTTGCCCCCTTGAGCGCATTCTCTACTGCATCGCCATCCTCCACATCGGAAGGATCATCGATAACAAGCGTTGTGTCGGCAAAGCGGTCTTCAATGTTGCGCGTCCATTGCAATGAGCCGATGTCGGTAACGGATACACCGAACGTGACTGCAGGGGAAATATTGCCGGCAAGCCCAAGGTCTGCCGCATATCCGCTCCCTGCCGCCTCGGGAAACGGTTGGAACCCCACTCCATCCACTCCACTAATCGCGTCGATACCTGCCTTGCGGCCACGGTATTGCACTCTGCCCGTCAATGTTCCATTCTCCGCTGTGACGAGAGAGGTGTTAAATTCCTGTAACTCAAAATATCCATATCCATGAACGAGTTTTGCCGTCACACCCCATGTGAGTGATTCGATGAAACTCACAGAAACCGCGCTGGCATAGGTCACTCCATATTCACGCGTCCACGTCGCAGTCCCGCCTGTCTGACTGAAATCGAAATTGGAGTTCGGGGGATTTCCATACAGACTGAACTCCACGTAATCTCCCGGAAGCTGGACTTGCGCGCCTGCACGTTCGGAAACCGTGAATGCCAATGCGCCAAAGCCCTCAAACCGGAATGACAGTCCCGCAAGACGTGCTTCGGCATCTGCAGTAATTGTCCCGACACCATTGTTGAAGCGGCTGAGTATATCCTGCTTGTCGATATCGCTGAGGTGCTTCGCTTGCATACCGCTATCCGTATCCACGCCGGTGAAGTACTTTGTATAAAGATCATAGCTCAACATGTCGCTTCCAATCCGTATACCGAACGGTAGTATGCTGAATGTTACCGTTGCGTCATCGGGCATCGCAAGGTTCGCCGGATTCACACCCACTGCATCCAATCCTCTGGCCGTGGCAACTGACGAGCGTGCCATCCCCAACCCAGGAATGTTTGCCCGCTCGCCAGCGTGCGCAACGGCGCTTACTATTACCATCAATGTCAGTACTGATACTCCTGTTGAACTCATGGATTCACCCTATAGGAAAGCTCCGACCAAACCCGGAAACGAATTGTATCCGTCGTCTTGAATCTGACCACCGGTGATCCAGGAGAAGTACTGAGTAACACTCCCAGTGCAAGGAGTTTGGAGACATTGAACCTTTGTACTTCATCATTATTCATCTCTACCAATAACCTGCTCTTCGCAGGGATTATTACATGACCGTCGCCATCAACCATGGCAGCAGTAACAACAAGCGGTTGCCCGGATTGCGGAAGGAGAAGAGTACCTAACCCCTGCGCGTTGAGAAGATTCCCGCTCACACGTACTTCTAACGGCAACCCATTCTCCACTTCGATATATGTTTTGCCATAGTTCACATTTTTTATCTGCTCACTATTAATGATGACGTCCATGCTTCCATCACGGGTCGTATCACCTACCACCAGCGTATCAATGTAGGAACCATCGGTTATCCCGAGCATAACGGGCACTTCAATTTGTACGGTACCCGCGAACGAACTCGCCGCTCCAACAGTACCAATGCCGGCAATTGTTGGCGTGTACGCATCGGGCGGGTTTACCAACACGCTGCCTGTGACGAACAGCGATTCCGGCAACCCTCCGGAAAACTGACTGAGGAACGCACCAGCTTCTACCGGATCAAATACGATTTGGTCTGAACCCGAAGCCAGACGTTTCTGGTTGGATGGGACATTCAGGGTTGCATAAGTTCCATTTGCCTTTCGGGCTGTAAACCTGACATCTAAATCCATCGGAAACCCGATTGAAGACTCTGTGGCGAACACCAGCAGCGCAGAAGGGACGTTCAACTGTCCGTGGAATTTCGACGGTAACTCACCGAAATCAATCGGCAACCTCGTATTCACATTTACCCAGGTTGGCTTCAACACTGCAACGGCAGAATCGGCCCTGATGGGTGCGGTTTGCGCGATACTTATGCGAACATTGTCAGTCCAATTTAGCGTAACGGGTTGCCCCGGTACCGTCATCAGGTTCATGCTGCTGACAATATTCAGTTCTCTCACAAGATTTCCATTGTTCGATTGAATCTTTGTCTCTGCAAGATCAATCATGAACGTTGTAGAACCCCGCGGATTCAACAGAACGCTGTCCATAAATGGGACGAACTGGTTCCCCACTCTTCTCTGAAGCTCACTCAGGGTAAACCGAAAGGATATAGCAAGATCAACATTGTTCTCGAATACCAGACTCAATCTTCCGCTCTTAATCCTCACTTCCTTGATAAGGGTGGAATCGTCCAGCAAAACCACGGCTGAGTCCGTATTGTTGAGAAGCTGCGGTGGAATATCAGCAAGTGTGGCACTCTGTGCGACAAGGTTGCTCGTTGCAAGTGATACAACAATCAGGGCCCCGGAGGGAATATGTACAGGAGTGATACTTCCCGGCGTATGAAAATTCAGCCCCGTCAATCGCACAACTTTGTCAAGCGTCTTGCCTGCGAGATTTGCGGTTGAGGTTTGTGAGCCGTTTGGGTTGATTGAAGAGGGAGAAAAACTGAAAACAACAACCACGTTATTCTGGGCGTCGCGTAGTTGAATCGGGTTCACCACATCCAACAAGACTGGTAGATTATTGGTCAGAGTTAATGCTATGGTGCCGCTTTCAAAAACCATTCTCTCAAAAGAAGTGATAGTGTCACGGACTTCAGCCAGCGTAATCGTTGTGTCGGGTACTGGAACATTCATCCCTTGTGGCAACCACGGAATTCCGATCGGCGTACTGATTGGCGGAGTCGTCACGTGGAAAGCGCCAAGACGCAGGTTGACAGCAGTTGGTGGAATGTTCAGAGTGATCACATCTCCGACGAACGTTGGGTCTGCACTTACGCTCGTAGAATAAATAATCTGGCTTCCGACACCCACCTTCAACATGCCGGTATCTTTCTCCACGATTTCAGCCAGCGTATATGTCCGGTTCGCCACGGGAATTGTCAGATTGACATCCCAGCTTGGTGCAACGGGCTTTTCCGGTTGCGAAATGCAGTTCCACGACAACAGCGCAGGAAAGAGCAATGCCATCAATCGAATGTATTGAATGTTCTGTTTCATACGCTCCAAAGGGTGAACAGGTTGAGAATCAGTTCCATTTTCTGGTGTCCGTGATGGTAATTGACAAAGGTAGTGCCAGAGGGGGCGAAGGACTCGGTCTTCGCAAACAGTTCCTAATCCTTGGAAATGGAAGTTGTGATGACACAAAGGTGAGTGAGCGGGGTGTGGAGCAACGCTGTTTGTAGATTTGTTCGTGGAGTCACGTCCACACATAGGGAACAAGCAGTGTGTCCGGACCACATCAAAAAGAAAAACCCATTGCAGACAAAGCAATGGGTTTCATGACAGATGAGCCAAAAGAGCCTACAAACGGAATCGGGTCCCAATTGCCACAGAACCGTGAGAAAAACTTCCCGGCTCCAGTAACCACGTTACATTCTCGGACGCAACTTCAAGTTCGAACAAACTGAAGCACAGGCCGAATCCCAGGGCCACGTTCATTTTATCTGTTCCACCAAATGAAATGCCGCTGCGAAGTGGTAACCATTTGACGGGTTTGTATTCCAAGCCGAATGAAACCCGCGGAGTGGTCGTAGAGCGGGGAGAAATCACCAGTCCTTGATTGTAATCGAGCGCGAGAAGAAGTTCAGCGTCTTTCCATTCCATCATTTCATGCATTGCGAGTGCACACCCCAGCCGGAGTTGCGTTGGCAACGGGCTTTTGAAAGCACTCCCGGTGCGTTGGTCACCTTGAACGAGATTCTCAATCCCATTGCGCTGTTCTGACTGGAGCGGATCATCCACTACGATCGTAGTGTCAGCATAGTCCTCCCGGATGTGCTTTTTCCAGGCTATGCTGCCGATATCCGTAACGCTGACTCCAACAAGAAGATACTTTTCCACATATCCGGAAAAGCCAACATCCACACCCCACCCGGTACCTGCGGGTGAAGGGAATACCGAATAACCTTCATCAAAAGGAAGAGCGCCTGCATGCCGTGAAAGGAAGTCGATCGAGCCGGTGAGGGCACCATCTTCAGCAGTGTTAAGCGACGTGTTGAATCGTTCAACCTCATAATATCCAAATCCGTGCACAAGTTTGATGGATGCGCCGGCGGAGAGCGATTTCACAAAGGACACCCCGGGGAGTGCCGTGCCGAATGAAACCGAATAATTCCTCGTCCACGATGCCATCGCTGTTGTCGTTTGGAAATCATAGTTCGATCCGGGTTGATTCCCATGAAGCAGAAATTCCACATAGTCTCGCGGCAGATTAACAAAGCCGGTCGCCTCTTCACTGATGGTAAAAGCAAAGGCACCTACCTCTGGCAAGCGCAACGAGAGGCCAAACAAACGACTGTCTATATCAACACGGGAATGCGTGAGACCATCCTCAAGCGATGAGAGCAAACGCTCCTTGTCGTTCTCGGTAAGATAGCGTCCAACACGTCCGCTATCTGTCCCCGTACCGGTGAAGTATGTGGTGTATAGTTCATAGTCGAGTAAATCACTACCAATATGTACCCCAAATGGCAGAATCCCGAATGTAACGGTGCCATGATCAGCCAGGGCAAGATTTGCGGGGTTGATTCCCACCGCGTCAAGGCCTCGTGATGCTGCCACAAATGTGCGCGCCATGCTCATGCCCCGCACATTCGCCCGCTCGCCTCCCTTGGCGGTGATGGAGAGAATCAACTGAAGGCCGAGTACTGTCGGCAACACTCGTCGCAATGCGCTTATCGTTCTCATCCGTTCACCCTGTAGGAAAATGTGGACCAGATCCTGACACGTATGAAGTCCGATGTCCTGAACCTGACGGCAGGACTTCCGGGTGTAGTTGCCAGGGACAAGGCAAACGTCAGGAATTCAGTTGGATCGAACTGTCTCACATCGGATGCACTCAACTCGAATGTTGAAACACTGCGAGCTGCAATGGTGACATTGCCATCAGCATCCACGGGGGCGGCAAGAACTCCGACCGATTGACCGTTTTGCGGAATCGAAAGCAAGGGTTGCCGGTTCCGATTGAGGAGGTTGACATTCACACCGACCTGCATGGGCATTCCGTTCTGAACTTCGATAAACACCCTGCCAAAGTTCACATCCCGCAGTCGTGACTTGTTGACGCTATAATCTGTGGTGCCGTCACCCGTGGTATCACCAATTGCCAGAGTATCCTTATACACGCCGTCCACTATCCCAAGCATGAGGGGAATCTCAAGGTCGATGCTACCTGCAAAGGAGCTGTTACGGCTGACACTCGCTGCCCCTGCAATTGTCGGGTTGTAAAGCTCCGGAGGATTCACCAGAACATGTCCGAGAATATACAAGCTGTCCGGGAATTGACTGCTGAATTGACTCAGGAAATATCCCACCTCCGACTCATTGAAAACAACGGCGTTGGCCCCCGGCTGGATTCGTTTTTGCGAAGCAGGAATTTGTAAATACACCCAATCACCTGAGGGATATCTCCGGGCACCAATGCTGACATTAAGGTCCATCGGAAATCCAAAATTCACAGTGGTTGCAAGTCCCAGAGTCGCTGCGGGAATGGACAACTGGCCGGAAAACCTCGTCGGTAACTCCCCAAAGTTCACCGCAATAGGTGTATTTACGTTGACCCACGTTGGCTTTACTACAGCAACGGCAGTATCGACGATAAGTGGTGTCGAGCTAAGCGTGATCTCGACTTTATCAGTGTCATTCACTGTCACCGGAGCGCCGGAACCGGAAGGAATCACAATAGAACTGATAACCCTGAGTGAGCGAACCAGATCACCATCTGAGGATTGTATCTTGTATTGTGAAAGGTTCAGCGAGAACGAACCTGTACCGCGTGCAGGAAGATATATGCTATCTTCATACGGAATGTATGCTGCTCCTTGAAGACGCTGAAGCTCGTTCATCCGGAACTTGAACAGGATATCAAGATTCACCCTGCTCGTAAAAACAAAATTGAGCGTGCCGGACCTGAAGCGGACCTCCTTCACGAGTGTGGAGTCATCAAGCGGCAGCATGGCAGTATCATTGCTGGCGAGACGCTGGGGAGGAATCTCGGCGAACACTGCCTGACGAGCCCGCACATTGCTCGTTTGCAGAGTCGCAACGATAAGGTCACCCTGCGGAATCTGCACCGGCGTTGCGCTTCCCGGTGTATGGAAGGCGAGGCCGGTAACGCGAATATCATTCCCAGTTGTTCGATTTGCGAGTCCATCGCTTGAGGTCGCACTGGAGAATGGAGCAATTGTAGGCGGAGAAAATAAGAACGATGCTACAAGTCGCTGCTGCGCATCGAACACTTCAATGGGTGAAGTGACCTCCAGCGGAACAGGCATGTTGTTTTGAAGCGTTAACGTTATTGTGCCGCTTTCAAATGTAACAGTTTGAAATGTCGGGATATTGTAGATCAGATCAGAAAACACCAGTGTTGTATCCGGTACCGGAGTTGTCACACCTCCCGGAAGCCAGGGAATCTGTAAACCTGTCTGTAACGGAGGTGTAGTGACAACAAATGTCCCGAATTTCACGCGGGCAGTGGTGTCTGGAGGATCAATAGAAACCAGATCTCCAATGTATGTCGGTGGCGCGGTTGCAGACATGCTGTAAATGATTTGTCCGCCTGTTCCCACCTGAAGGAGACTGGTATCTTTTTGGACGAGTTCGAGAAGTGTATAATTCCGGTGTGCCAGCGGTAAGGTGAGATTAACATCCCAGCTTGGCATAACCGGTTCGAGTGGCTTGTCAAAACAATTGAATGATGAGAAAGCGATGCACAAAATAAAACACAGCGCGCATACGCTCTTCATACTTCGCGTCAGCGAAGCGAAATGAAAATCCATAATCCCCCCATGTTACTATGGATACAACCCCTTCTTCGCCACAAAGCCCTGACCAACCCTATCGCCTGAGTTTGACAGTGCTCTTCCTGGCGCAGCTCAGAAGAGTTTTATGTACTAATCCTTCCTTTCTATCCCACTCGCTTGTATCTGCCATCGCCAGCAGACACGTCAGCCGCACGCTTCTGGACTTGTAATCGCACAAGCCCAGCAGCCTGCTGCCAATTGTTGTTACCTAGTGTACTTTCTCGTCCTTCACCATTGGCTGAAATCCAAAGCCCCCGCCCTGGGTTTCACCGTGAATTTTTATCTCACCAAATTTATGTTCAAACTTTGCAATGTTATCCTCCAACGCACGCAGCAGAAGCTTTGCATGCTGGGCAGTCATGATCAGCCGGGACAGCACCTTTGCTTTGGGAACCCCCGGCAGCACTCTCGTAAAATCAATGACAAACTCTGCCGGCGAATGCGTGATGATTGCAAGGTTCGAGTAAATTCCTTCCGCTTCTTTTTCCCCCAACTCAACATTGATCTGTTGGCCAGGCTGTTGCTGATCGGCCATTGTCATTTTCCTTTGGTGATTTTATCCGCTTTGTCGAATGCGGCCTTCATCTTATCTACCATATTCAAGTTTGCATACAATCGGCCAAGATACTGCCACAGTGTCGCGTCGTTTTCCCGAAGGAGCGCGCTCTTCTCAAGATGTGGAACCGCAGCCGCCAACTTCTCCTTGAATGCCTTTGTCTCCTTAAAGGGCTTCTTCGCTTTTGCCGCCGCGTCTGCTGCACGCTCTTCTTCCTCTTTCATCTTCACGCCCCAGTTCAGATAGGCAACACCGAGGTTATACGTCGCATCCTTGTTCATCTGGTCATCAGTTCCACTCGCAGTTACTTTTTCAAGTTGCTCGATTGATTCGCCAAACTTATCCTGTTTGAGCAAGTACACTCCGTAGACATAGCGAAATGTCCGATTTTCAGGATCGCTTGCCACTGCATCGCGGGTAAGCACCATTGCCTTATCCGACTGGCCAAGTTTTTCATAGAGATCGATCAGACTGAGAATGTACTCTGCGTTGTTTGGATTGTTCTTGTGGGCTCCTTCATAAATTACAACAGCTTTCTCCATCACCATTCTCGCCCCGGCCTCATCCTTCTTCTCTCTTGCGGCATCAGCCATGATCAGGTACAGCGTCCCGAGTCTGTCACTGGCTTCGGGATAATCGGGCTTGAGTTTGAGCGCGGTTTGAAGGCTCGCCTCTGCACGGGGATACTCCTCTTTCGCAATCAACCCCAAACCAAGATAATAATGTCCACTGGCACTATCGGGATTCACCTGAACGGCTGTAGTAAATTTCTGAACAGCTACATCGTATTCTGAAGCGTTGGTTCGACCGTTGTTGAAGTGCACTACCCCCTCATTAATGCTCGTGCTCCACAAATTCATCCGATAGTTGATAATCTCATTCTTATGAGCGTCGGAAATACCCAGCGCTTTCGTGAATGCCTCGTTGGCATCCAGGTACTTTTTCATTTCCCAGCGTACCTGTCCAAGATAGAACCACGCCTCTTCGTTCTTGTCGTTTTTTGCCACTTCTTTGAGCAAACTCTGCTCAGCCTTGTCCCACTGCTGCTGCTGCATTGCAAGCTTTGCCGTCGTCAATTCTGCAGAACCACATTGAAACCCCGTCAATGCCAGGAAGGCAACAACCAGTGTGATGATGATGAAGGGGGAATACCGTCGCATGACCACTCCTACGTTGAATGAATAATTCGAAAACAATGCGGCAAAATATAGACAAACGCTTTTGAAAAAGCAAGAAGGTGGATCGGGTCATTTTATTCAAACCATTGCATTCAATACTTCGGGGTAAGAATATCATTACGTTGACTTTACCCGTGCTTTTTTGTAGTTTTTGCATGCCGAACCCCCTGAAGCTGATCGTTCATCTCACCTTTCCGAGTCCGGCATTTCTCAAATTCAATGATTGCCAACTGCCCATTCTGCAAGATTATTCACCGCGAACTCCCCGCCGAGATTCTCTATGAGAATGACCGGGTGATTTCCATCCTCGACATTAATCCGATCCATTTCGGGCATGCACTGGTAATTCCAAAAACACACTGCCTCGATTTCTTGACAATCCCCGAAACGGACCTGCATCATGTCCTTCATGCAGCACAAACCGTGGCAAAAGCTCTTGTGACGAGTCTGCAGCTTGAAGGATTCAATGTCTTTTCAAATAACGGGAGCATAGCAGGACAATCGGTGTTTCATTTTCATCTCCATATTACGCCGCGCTATGCCGATGATAACATTAGATTTGTCCTGGAGTTAAAAAAATATGAAAGCGGTAAACTGAAGGAGTATGCTCAGCGTATCCGGAACCGCATCACTGAATAAACGACCTGAGGAGAATTTTGAGATGCCCTCGTACAAAAAGCTAACCCCACCGGCAGAAGGTGGGAAGATCAGTATTCACAATCAAAAACTCAACGTACCGGACAACCCGGTAATCCCATTCATTGAAGGAGATGGGACCGGCCCGGATATCTGGCGTGCATCCCAACGTGTGCTCGACGCAGCAATTGCCCGGGCCTACGGCGGAAAGAAGAAGATAGTGTGGTTTGAAGTTTACGCTGGAGAGAAATCCAATGTAGTGTACGGCGAAGGGACCTGGCTTCCCGATGACACGCTTGTCGCTATCAAGGAATATGGCGTCGCAATTAAAGGACCATTGACAACTCCGGTTGGTGGTGGCATTCGTTCTATCAACGTCGCTCTCCGGCAAATGCTCGACCTCTATGTGTGCTTGCGACCGGTGCAATATTTCAAAGGCGTCCCTTCCCCGGTGAAGCATCCCGAAGCAATCGACATGGTCATTTTCCGGGAGAATACTGAGGACATTTACGCCGGCATTGAGTGGAAATCAGGAACCCCGGAAGCAACCAAAGTCATTGAGTGGCTGCAAAAGGAAATGGGCGTCACAAAAATTCGTTTCCCAAAGACATCAAGCATCGGGATCAAACCGGTCTCCGTGGAAGGGACCGAACGCCTCGTAAGAGCCGCCATTCAATATGCCCTGGCCAACAAAAGAACTTCGCTAACTCTGGTACACAAGGGCAATATCATGAAATTCACCGAGGGCGGGTTTCGGGATTGGGGATACGAGCTGGCCAAGAGAGAATTTCGCGATCAAATTGTTACGTGGGATGAATGTGGTGGAAAAGCCCCCGTTGGGAAGTTGCTCATCAAGGATGTCATTGCAGATGCGTTCCTGCAACAAATTCTCACCCGACCCGCAGAGTATGATGTGATTGCAACACTGAACCTGAATGGCGACTATATTTCTGACGCCCTTGCTGCCCAGGTTGGAGGTATCGGGATTGCGCCCGGTGGCAACGTCAACTTTGAAACAGGTGCTGCGGTGTTCGAAGCAACACACGGCACAGCGCCAAAGTACGCCGGCATGGACAAAGTCAATCCCGGTTCAGTGATACTTAGTGGAGAAATGATGTTCCGGTACCTTGGTTGGACTGAGGCCGCAGACCTTGTTATCACAGCAATCAACAAGACAATCCAAGCAAAGACCGTCACCTACGATTTTGCGCGCTTGATGGAAGGCGCCAAAGAGGTAAAATGCTCGGAGTTTGGAGATGCAATTATCAAAAACATGTAGAGCATAAGCCCATAAGTGAAACAAAAAGGCGTCCACAACAGGACGCTTTTTTTTGTTTTTCTGCAATCCAGTTCTTCCTGTCAGACTTTGACACTGCCGGAATAACCGAATCCTTGCGCTTCCGCTTCGTTTCTCTTAGATTATTTACAATCAATTTCGTGATTCATCCTCACCATTCATATCAAAACTCTCTCTCATGAACCACAACAAGTTTCTTGTACCTCCCGGAAAGAAAATATCCCTCAACGACTACGATCCCGATTACACTGGAAAATTCAAGGACAAGCAAGATGCGCAGGAAGCCCTTGAGCAAGATGTCAAGGATCTTACCGCGCATCAGGATGTGTTGTACGCCCAGGACACGTATGCGCTTCTGCTGATTTTCCAGGCAATGGACGCTGCGGGAAAAGATGGAGCCATCAAGTATGTGATGTCCGGGATCAATCCACAGGGATGCCAAGTCTTCAGCTTCAAAGCTCCTTCTACCGAAGAACTCGATCATGATTTCCTCTGGCGTTGTATGAAATGCGTACCGGAACGTGGACGCATCGGCATCTTTAACAGATCCTATTACGAGGAAACCCTCGTCGTGCGAGTGCATCCGGAATTCCTCGACGCTCAGCACCTTCCCCCTTCCGCAAAACAGGATGACATCTGGAAGGATCGATTCGAAGACATCAACAACTACGAACGATACCTCGTCCGTAACGGCATCATTGTCATGAAGTTCTTCCTTCATATCTCGAAGAAGGAACAGAAGGAACGCTTCCTCGCCCGCATCGATACACCGGAGAAAAACTGGAAATTCTCCGCGAGGGATGTGAAGGAACGGCAACACTGGGATGACTACATGCATGCCTACGAGGAGGTGTTCAACCATACGAGCACAAAGTGGGCACCCTGGTATATTATTCCAGCCGACCACAAGTGGTTCACCCGTGCCGCGGTTGCCGACATTATCAATGCTAAACTGGAATCACTTGGTCTTCACTATCCAACCCTCTCACCAAAAGCCAAAGAGGAACTCAATCTGGCGAAAGAGACGCTCCTGAACGAAAACCCAAAAAAGGCCTGACGATGCCGCCACTTTCATTCAAGGCGCTTGTCGTTTCTCAGACGCCCGAGAAGCATTTCGTTCGAGAGATAAAAGAACTGAATTTGGCCGACTTACCCGACGGTGATGTTCTGATCCGCGTACGGTACTCGTCTCTCAATTACAAAGACGGTCTCTCTGCCTGCGGTAACAAGGGCGTCACAAGAACATATCCACACATCCCCGGCGTGGATGCCGCGGGTGTTGTCGAAGAATCCGCCTCTCCCCTCTTTCGCATCGGCGATGAAGTAATCGTACACGGTTACGAGCTTGGAGCAAATCATTTCGGAGGGTTTGCTGAGTACGTGCGTGTCCCCGCCGATTGGGTTGTCAGACTTCCACACGGGATGACATTGCGCGAATCCATGGTGATCGGAACCGCCGGCTTCACGGCGGCGCTGGGTATTGATCGCATGTTACATCATGGTCTAGATAAAGACGATGGGTCGGTGGTTGTCACCGGCGCAAGTGGCGGAGTCGGAAGTGTTGGGGTTGGGATTCTCGCAAAGCTTGGCCTTCATGTCACTGCCGCAACCCGGAAGATGAGTGAACAACAGTTTCTCACGGACCTTGGGGCACGGGAAGTTGTTTCGGTTGAGAGCATCAAGGATACCAGCGGCAAGCCGCTCATCAATGGAAGATGGTCGGGCGCATTGGACTCCGTTGGGGGTGACGTTCTCGACTCCATCATCCGTGCAACGAAATTCTGGGGGCCTGTGGCAACATGCGGGAACGTGATTTCAGGCGAGCTTCATACAAGCGTTTATCCATTCATACTGAGGGGAATAGCGCTGATTGGGATCAACTCGGCTTTCACGCCAATGCCGTTGCGACTCGAGGTCTGGCGCAAACTGGCCGGAGAATGGAGACTGGACAACCTCGACTCCCTCACAAC
>CAZIHJ010000023.1:0-35837 GCA_964538485.1 uncultured Chitinophagales bacterium
AACTGTCCGGCAGCATTTGTTTTTACCCAGTACGATTTCCCCGGCACCAGCGAATCGGCTGCGGTGTATCCGGTGTTGTAGCCAAAAAATGCCGACTGCACAATGCCTGAAGGAACTTCCACGATCGAACTCACGGGTACCGGTGCGGAAATCGCGCCAAGCATATTCCATCCTGCCCCAACGGCAATAGTATCGGTACCGATCAACGCACCTGAGATGTCAACATTCTGGTTTGCGTCAAACTTGAGCCAGAAGCCATTTCCTACCAGCAGGGATTCAATCACTGCGTACCCAATCGCATCCTGATATCCATAAGCCAGTGAAGTCGATGTTGGATACAACATCACCTTGCGGGGATCTGCAACATCGAGCGGCACTGACAGCATATTCCACCCGTTGACTACGGAGTACTGGTTGGTAACTGATGCAGTTGTGGAAAATTTCCACCACGACGACCATTGTCCCGGTCCACCGGAAATTGCGCGTACGCGCCAGTAGTGTGTAACATTCCCACCAAGCGGCCCGACTGCAGTTGATGTGCCGACCACACCTGAATCATTGACAACCACCGTTACAAACCCGCTATCGGTTGCAACCTGAAGTTGATAGGAGGTTGCCGATGGGACGGAAGTCCAGCTCAGTGCGAGTGACGCCGGTTGATACTGCACACCGTTGGGAGGCGAAACGAGCGTCGGGATCGTTGCTTCACCGGTGCCGGAGAGCGGCACGTTCATCGTGGGAGTTGCCGAGTTGTTTGCAATATGCAGTGTGTCATTCACGTTTCCTCCCGCGGCAGGAGTAAACAGCACCGACAGTGTGTCCGACTCCCCGGCAGCAATGGTAAACGATGTTCGACCCGGAGTCATTGCAGGATTATTCGTCGTGACACTGGTAACCACGAGTGTACCGATTCCGGTATTCGAAATGCGAATGGTATCCCAGCCGCTGTTACCGACCAGCACCGTGCCGAATGCAAGCGAAGTCGGCAACGTTGAAATCGCCGACGCTGTAATGGCGAACGTGGCGTTGCTGCTGTCTATGGGAGCTGAATCGGCCGCATCGCTGATGCGAATCTTTGCTTCGGTAGTAGGATCATTGGGGACATTCCACGCATACGAGCCGGGTGCTGCAGGGGTGCTTGCAGTTATGGGAATCCACGGTCCACCGGCGGAAGTCTTGTAGTCAATCTTCACGTTTGTGACACTGCTTGCAACCCAGGTGATATTCTGAACGGTGTTGTATTGCCACACCTCGGCACCGTTGGGTGCAAGCACGCTTACAGTCTGTGCATTCGTCACGGGCACTGTGTACGAGAAGTTGTACTTCCAAATTCCATTACCCGCCTGATGGACGAGGAACGTCGCCCGGTCGTAACACAACATTCCGGAGTTTGAACCGGAGAGTGATTTCACGTCGAAACTTGACCCGGCATTTGTCGACAAATAAGAATTTCCGCCACCATACAAACCATACATCACAACATTCGGATCGTCTTTGGCAATGTCGGTTCCCCATGTGGAACCGGAAGTCGTGAGAACAGACCATGACGTTCCCATATTCGAGGATTTCCTGACTCCACCGCCGCCCCAACCCATCGCGTAGGCATCTGTATTACGAAGACGGGAGACTCCGATCATCGGGATTTCTGAAACGAAGGCCGCGTTTGTGTAGATAGAGTCCCATGTCAATCCACCATTCGTTGAGCGCCACATGACCCCTTCGCCCGAACCGGTAATTCCATCCCCAACGTATACGATATTGGAGCTATCAGGAACAATCACGACATCACATGGACTTCGGAACGTTGTGTGTGAGAGTGTGTCCCAAGTGAGACCAAAGTTTGTCGAACGATAGACAATACCATTCGCCCCACTCCCCGTTGCTTCAGCGGCAAACAGGACGGTGTCTGGATGGTCGGGATCCATCTCCAACGGCATTCCATAACTCGTGAAGTTTCTCTGCAGGATGTTTGTCCATGTAATACCCCGGTTGGTGCTACGCTTCACCCCCTTGCCGGAGGGTCCGCCGGCTCCGGAGGCAGCGGCAAGCCAGAGATTAGTGTCTTTGGGTGAGATGTAGAACGACCAGGTTGAGCCTCCCCCGGCAATGGTCGCAGTGGTTCCCCATGAATCACCGCGGTTCGCAGACATATACACTGTGCTGCCGGAGACCATGTAGAGTCTGTCCTTGTTCCACGGGTTAATGACAAAAGTATTTCCAATCGAACCAACTGAGTTCTTTTGTAACCAGGATGTCGTTAATGTTGTACCAGCGGGAAGTGACCACGTTGTTCCACCGTCGGTCGTTCGCATGATGGCATTATTCTTATCGCTGCATGTCCATCCCTTGAGGGAATTGTAAAAGAAAATCGATGTCAGTTGTCCGTGCATCTGATGAATCGGCCACAAGGAAGTAACCCCACCATCCTTTGTTGAGCGTATGTACCCGCCACCGCCAACAAACATCGCGGTATCGGCGCTGAAGACATAGACCCCTTTGGCATCCGAACGTGCGTCCGTGCGCAAGTTCAACGGGGTCCAATACGCGCCACTGGTAGTACTCTTACTGCCGAAACCATCTTCACCCACAGCGTAGAGAGCGCCGGTGCCAAACTTACCGCTCAACGAGAAAATGTCTTC
This sequence comes from uncultured Chitinophagales bacterium, assembly GCA_964538485.1. Taxonomy (GTDB): domain Bacteria; phylum Bacteroidota; class Ignavibacteria; order UBA10030; family UBA6906; genus JBJXHC01. Next base: position 2,640 of record CAZIHJ010000023.1, read on the forward strand.
CGTCCATGAGACGTCGGCGGAGTTGCTCCATGAGACGCCGCCATCGGTCGTTTTGCGGAGTGTCCCGTTTGCCCCACCGGCAAAACCGAATTGTGCGTCCCCGAACCAGAGCGCGTTCAGCCGTTCAGCAGTTCCGGATGTTTGGGCGGCCCACGTACTTCCACCGTCGGTCGTAGCAAGAATGCTGCCGTTGTCTCCTGCCGCCCATCCGATGTTGCTGTTGGCAAACCAGATTGCTCGCAAGGCCACGCCACCGTTGATTGTCAGGGACGACCAGGTATTGCCACCGTCGGTCGAATGCAGAAATCTTCCCGCATCACCCACGGCCCACACATCCGATCCCATCGTGTATACGCAATGCAGTGTCTGTGCTGTGAGCGAATAGCTCTCCCATGCTGCACCGCCGTTGGTTGATCGCCACAGCAAGCCCCCGTTCCCCACCGCCCACACGGATGTGCCATCCGGTGAATGCACACTGTGAAAGCCCTGGGCAAAAGCTGATACTGCACTGATAAGTGCAATGGCAAGAAAGAGGATAAGGTTACGGCGCATACACTTTCCTTGATTTTTGATGAAACTATGAATAAGTAAAATACTATTTTCCTGTCGTCTTTGCACGCGATTTCCGTGCCGGAGGAGCCTGCAGGACAAGCCCGCCGGCCGCATTGGCTTTCACCCAGTATGCCTTCCCCGGCTGAATCGTTGCAACGGCGCTGTACGTTCCTGAATATTCAAAGAACTGTGAAGCGAGAATGCCTGCCGGCAACTGTATGACCGATTCGGTATCCACCGCAACGGAGATTGAGCCAATGAGATTCCAACCCACGCCAACGGCAATTGTGTCTTCAAGAAGCTCCACACCCGCCAGTTGCACGTTCCCACCGGAACACTTCAGCCAGTAGCCAATGCCGTTATCCATCGTAAGGTTCTGTTGATAACCGGAACTTCCCCCGAAACTGTACGCGACAAACGGTGGACACAACGAAAACAATTGCTGCACGGAATCCGCCGGAGTCACCACCGGCACGGAAACGAGATTCCATCCGTTCACCAGCGCGACAGGAACGGAAAACTGGCTCAATGGATTATCCGCATCCGAAGCAGTCCAGGTCGAGAGCGAATCCAGGCCTGTCACTTCGATGCGACGCAATGTAGTGTCAACCGTTCCCCCTGCAAGGGCCCACGTTGCTCCGTCGTCCTCGGAGCGCCAGAGTTGCAGCGTTGATGCTTGCTGTCCATTGAGTTCGTTCAGATCATAATAATAACGAAGACGTGCATCAAGTCCACCATTGGCCGCGGGAGTAATCTCAAACGATCGGGTGATAGAGGAGGCGAATCCGCTTGTGAACGCAGTCCCGGTTGTTCGAACCACAGTGGTCGAACCGGCCGCTGCGCCATCGGCCTTGATCTCCAGACCAATACCACCGAATGGATTATCGATAGATTGAAGAACGTTGCGTGTTGCTGCAACACGACCGACAATAGTATTCCCGGGAGTCTCATTGAGAACAGCCGCGGGCCCGAGAAGGACAGTTGCAGCATTGGTTCTCAGCAGACCGGAGTTCAGAGAGAGTGTTCCCTCTATTTCCATGTCGCCATCCAGATTCACGCCGGACGGGTTTGCAATGACAAGATGGTGAAGACCATTGCTACCGATGAAATCACCTGCAATCGAGGTTGTGTCTGCAGGAATAGGAGCGGACATTGTTATGGTACGCGTGCCGGTGGCCAGACCTCCGGCGGTTCTCAAGAGATCGCCTGTAATTGTCAGATCAAATCCGGGCATATACGGATCGGCAAGTTTGAGCGTCCCGCTTTGGAGTTCGAGCCCTGTCACTGTGAGATTGGAGGCCAGTGCCACATCCCGTCCGGTAACACCTCCCGTTCGAAGAAGGAGATCCGGCAACGGCACTCCCGACTCAATCACAAAACCTGTATCACTCCCCGCAAGCGTGCTGATTCCATCCCCAAGTGCAATTACTCCGCTTGTAAATGTCTTGATGCCGGAACCTGAAACAATCTTGAGTTCCCTGCCACTGGTGGTTGCAGTTTTGGGATTGACGATGGTAATCTCGCCACCTGTCATTTCCATGGCTGCTGATGCCGCAACTTCAAAGACATTTGATGACGCACCGAGATTTGTTCCACCCCGAGGATTGATTGTAATCGCACCACCGCTGACCGAAGTTGCACCTGCAGTCAGTGTAAGTCGTCCTCCGATCGTGGTTGTTCCACCGGCAAACTCTGCTGTACCACCGCCAAGGACTTCAAGCCGGTTATTCCCACCACCGACATTGAGGGCACCACCGGCAACATTCAGTACTCCACGCACAAGCAACGATGCCGAACCGGTTGCCAATGCTCCAGCATCGCTCACTGCCAGCACAGCGTTCGAATCGATGGTGATATTCACGCCGGGGGTTGTGGTTTGACCGGTACTTTGCAACCATGTCCCACGGGTCAGGGTAAGCGCGCTGGCTGTGTTTCCGACAAATAAGATATTGATGAGCGGTGTTAGTGTTTTTGTCGTTGTTGAAAGATTCATCCTGAGCAAACTGAAACTCGTCGGGTTCGTTGTTCCAGAAATAACGACCGGAACTGAGCCATCGAAAGTCACATGAATAACCCGTGTGCCCGACGAACTGCCTGTAACCCTCGGTGTAAAAGTCCCATTGTTTGTAAAATCACCACCGGTGGTCACACTTTGGGTGGTTGATCCCGAGGCAAATGTAGCACTCGATCTCATCTCACCACCGCTCTCTATTGTACAGTCACTTTGCAGCGTGAGACTTCGTCCATCCGTCCCATCAAACAGAAGCGTACCTGCAACGGTGATCGTGTTGCCGCTGACATTCCCATCAATCGTTACGGTCGTCCCCGCGCCAATCGTGACGTTCGAGCTTAATGTTGGAATAGCCCCACCGCTCCAGGTACCGGGGGTGTTCCAGTTCCCTGACGCAATACTTGTGAAGCCGGTATCGGGGCCCGATGTACCGAAGACGAAATCTGCAAACACCGGCAGGTGATCGGAGCCGTAGTGCAAACCATCCGCAACACTGTCCGGTACTGCGGTGTTGGGTGATTGATTGATGCTGTCGTTGAAATGGTTGCCATCGTTACCATACGCGGTGTATGTAGAAAGCAACAAGTGGGGTTCCATCGGGTAGGAAATCAATAACATATCAAACCGATCATCAAGGCCACCGGTCGAGCCGGCAGATGGATCGCCGAAAGAGCGTGTCCGGGTCGACTGCGTGTGAATCTCGCTAAAGATGTTATTATTCCATGTGCCGATAGCGTTGAGCGGGTCCTTACAGCGACCGTCGTTGTCCGCTTCACTGCCGATCAATTTTTGAAACGCCGCCTCAGTGCTACGATAGATGTTGTAGTCACCGGCAATAATGAACTTTGCCCCCGATGGAAGCGCGTTGAGATAGTTGCGCAATGTGGTTGCTTCTGTGAGACGGGCAAGACTGTCTTCGAGGTTGGCCTTGAGGTGGAGTGAATATAGTCGAACGGTATCCGTGCCACCAACTGGCTTGAACCGGTACTCGGCAATTCTCCGGGGCGAATTACTGATGTACGTGGCGCCAATGTAGCTGACTTCACTCGATTTATAGAACATCGCGTTATCAGTATCCGGTCCATCATCAAAAGTCACGGAAGTGTACGCGCCGGGTTGTCCCGCATTCAATACATTGTCGCGAAATTGTGTGACACCGGATGCGCTCTGCATTTCCTGGACAACCAGCACATCAGGATTCATCGTCTTTGTAACGGCGCGAAAGTGCGGGTTGCGAATCGTCGCATCGTTTCCGGGATAATTCAACACGTTGTACGTGGCAATGCGTAGCGTATCCTGCGCTCCGGCATCCACGATCAGAACCACCAGTGCAATGAACACACTGAACCAAGACCTATTCATGACATACCTGATAGACACTCTTCTGTCACCTTCTCCGGGCCGGTAGCAATCCTTGCAACATAGCCGGAGGTGTCGATCCCTGACGTTTCAGGATCAAGGTTCCGGCCTGACTTGTTTTTATCCACACCGCTTGTCCGGGCTCGATCGTCGCCGGATCCGATTGATATCCCAATCCGGGTTGATAACTAAACACAGCCACAATGATTCCGGCAGGGTTCTGCACAATACTATCCACCGTCGCAGAAAAACTGATAGACCCAAGGAGGCCCCATCCTTGGGAAACGCTCACAGTATCACGTTCCTTCAACAACCCGGTGAGCGAGACCGACTTTGTCGAGTCAAACTTGATCCAATACCCTTCGCCGTTTTCAAGAGAATCTTGCGGGACATATCCCAGCGAAGTGTATTGAAACGCATCAGATACCGCGGAGGGGAAGACAGATGTGACCCCCGGGTCCGTCATGATAAGAGGCGAGGACACAAGGTTCCACCCGGGAACGATGGATACAAATTGTGAAATGCTGAAATCCGCTTCACTTGCATCTGCAACTCCGGGAGCTCCAAGCGCTGTTACCCGTATGCGCGCAGAGCCGGTAGGGTGAACGTCCACCACCCACGTTTCGGATCCATCATCAGGGATGCTTGAGAACAGGATTTCCGCGTACGACACTCCACCGTTTCTCGAGAGCTCAATGCGAACGTTTCCTGTGAGGTCGGTGGACCCCCATTGAATTGTCTGTGTGCTGCCAACCTCCCATACTTCCCCGCCGTCCGGTAATGTCATGGCGATTGTGGGTTGCACAATATTGAAATCACTGTTGCTTGTATCAAACACACCGGGAATGTCGATGCTCTCGACCTTGATACGTGCTGTGGAGGTGAGTGGGCCAGTGACAGTCCACAACTGCGATCCGTCATTGGACGTATTGGCAAAGAGTGTTTCCGGATATGCCAGACCGCCGTCGCGCGAAAGCAGTATGCGCAAGGGCCCCGACATGAAACTCGAACTCCAACTGATACTCAGGGAGCTGCCGACCGCGAGGAGATCGCCGCCATTCGGATTCGCAAGAGTAATCACCGCCTGGACAACGCTGAAGTTGAACACGCTCACATCAGCAATAGCCGGGTTGGCCGCACTGAAGATTTTCATTCGAGCAGCAGCAGTGAGAGGACCAGAAACGATCCAATTCTGCGAGCCGTCATTGGTCACGTTCGTAAAGAGGGTTTCAGGGAATGTCACACCTGCATCACGGGAAAGTACAATGTTGACGCCCGTAGTGAAAGCGAAGGAACTCCAGGCGATCGTTTTTGTGGACCCAACTTGCCATGATTCACCGCCGTTGGGGGTGAGTAACGTGACCGATGGACTCTGCACTGTAACGGCGATCGTCCGACGATGTACCGGAGTCCCATTGGGGCCCTGACCGGTAACAGTCACGGTATACGCACCATTGGCAACACCAGTAGTTTTGATCTTCATCGTCAATGAGTCGGGATACCCCGTAAGTGAGTCCCCTTCCGGGAACTCGAACGTAAATGCTGCAGCGGGTGACACAGTGGCGGAGAACTTCGCCGATGCGGTGTACAATTTCACCGCGGGGACTCTCACGATAATGTTCGCGCTGTCGGTATTGGCTATTGTGGTCGCCGTGGGTGAAACCAGCATCGCGAAGTCGGGAAAATATGCTGTGTAGCTGCCAAAGGTTCCATTTCTAAAGTCTGCCCAGACGAGCATTGACGTATTTCCGTTCGAGGTCACAGCATCGTAGTCACCCTGATAGCGGGGTGTGCCTCCGCCGCCACAGGTGGTGCAGTTGATTCTCATACGGGCATTGGTAATGCGCTGGTTGGTCACCCAGGTAACTCCCCCGTTGTCCGAATACGAAGCATACACGTCAGCGCTATCGCTCGCCGGAACATTCCGCGTGTCGAGCCACTTTGCGTAGAGTCTCCCGGTTTCCTTATCACACCAGATGGAAGGGTGCCATTGATGATTGTTCGTCGTCCCCGGATCATCATTCACGAGAATTGCGCTTGACCACGTTGCGCCCTGGTTTGTGGAGTACCGACAAAAAATATCCGGTTTGTTGCCATCGCCAGCAGGCGTATTTGATGCGTAGACCAAATACAACCGCCCGCGGTACGGACCAAAACTATTATCCGCGGCAATAAAGGGATATGGTCTCGTGCGCATGTTTTGAACAGAGTTACGGCCGCTGACGTTGGTCCCGACATAGTTGGCATAATTCTGGGCAGACATCTGAGTGAATGTCAGGCCTCCGTCGGTTGAACGGTGAAACGTATACGTAGCAGCAAAGGATGACCCAGAATTCGTCACGACATACACGCAACCACCGGAGATGTTGTTTCCTCCAAGGACATTCGGGCCCACGGCCACCATCATTCCCGGAAGCGATTGTTCGGGGGGTTCAAATGTTGATGTCCACGTAGATCCAAAATCCGTGCTGCGCGCAAAGTTACCGCCGGAACTGTTTGTCATGACGGTATAAACATAGTTTGCAAAAGGGCCGGATGTCTGATCGCATGCAATCCAGTTTTTGTCAACACCATCAATGGCAGTTACAGATGCAGTCCACGTAGCACCATTATCGGTCGATCGCATGACTTTGCACCCGACGATGGATCCGCCGGATGTCACACTGAACATGTTTTCATAATAAAGATTCCCGATGCTGTCATAAGCAGTTATCGGATCACCTCGCATGAAAAATCCCGATCCAAATCCGGGAGTCGAAGACACCCAATCATGACCGTTCGTGGTACGATGTGTCCCGTTCGTATTCCACGCATTGAAAACCCAGAGAGGATTGTCCGGGTGGCTTGACATGTGAGGTTCAGCAAAGTTAACACCAAGATCGAAATTATCGAACCCATCGGGGGTGGTAACAACGGCGGGTGCGAGTGGTGCGGGAGATGGCCCCTGTGCAACAGGAGCAACCGGCGGTGTATCCAGGATTTTTTCCTGGCCAAGCATCGTAAATGGTACCACAAAAAAGGCAACAAAGAACGGTATGAGTGTTCTGATGGGATTATTCCTTTACTCTTTTTGAATGGGGAAAACTTTGTCTCGTATTAAAACTGGAGGTCTTCGCAACACCAACTTTCCGGGCGCACCAATCTTTACCCAGTACCCCCGTCCCGGCTCGATGGAGTTTGATGGACCCGCACTCCCGATGAAATCAGATAGGATAATCTCTTCCGGAATCTGCTCGATACTCTCCACCGGAACCGAAGCGTTGATTGATCCGACCATGTTCCATCCCTGGTTGACGCTTATGGTGTCCTGTTCCCGTGCCATGCCAACAGTCGTCACACCATCATCCCCAAAGACAATCCAGTACGCCAGGCCGTACTTGATCGTATCATGCACAGCATATCCTTGATCCGTGAAAGAATATGCATCCGACAGTGCAGTGGGGAAGACATTCTGAACACGCTGATCAGGAACAGCAACAGGAAGCGAGACCATATTCCATCCGGCAGATGTTGGAATCGCGAGAGTATCCAGATTGGTGTACGCTATCTCGAATGATTCTATCGCCGGGTTGGTGACTACCAGCGAATCCATCAGCTTCATGTTTGCCTTGAACAAGAGTCCACCCGTAATCTGGTCCCGAAGGATAACAGTTCCTGCAGGAAGGTCATCCGGATCCCACCGCAAGATAAACGGATACCCCCCCTCTCCATCCTGAAACGTACCGGCGAACAGCATTTCAAGATGGTCCACCGCCAACGGGGCTCGCACATCTTGTCGGATCCCTTGTGTCCCGGAAATACTCCATCGCACATCGAATACTCCAAGAGGCGGTCGGGGCGGAAGCTCAAATTCACCAAATGCCGCATCAATGCCGTCGGTTGCTCCGCTCGCCGATCCAAACCAAAGCGTGTCACGCCCTTCTCCATTGTCTTCAACAGCCAGTGTGGTCAGAAAATCAAATCCGTTGCAAATGGAAAATGCACCAGTCGAGGTCCCGGTCACAGCGGGCAGAGAGATGCTCGAGACTCGAACCGATCCGGCCGCAGTCTGCGCTCCCGTAACAGTCCACGTTGCCACACCGTCGTTGGGAATGTCGACAAACAACACTTCCGGGAACGTAACTCCACCGTCACGTGACAACTCAATGGTAACATTGCCCGCGAAATAGTCCGAAGACCAACGGATGGGCATCTGACTACCAACCACCCACACGCTTCCATCATCTGGAGAGGTAACAGAAATCGATGGCTGCGCGATGTGGAATATACCATTGCTTACATCAGTAATATCCGGAGTCTCAACGCTGGAAATGCGCAGGACGGCAAGTGAGGTCGGCTCACCGGAAACGATCCAATTCTCGTCACCATCATTCACGGTGCTTTCCACAATGACGGAAAATGTTGTTCCGCCATCCCGTGAGAGTTCGATTTTCACGTTGCCGGAAAGGTTCATGGAGTTCCACATCACTAACCGGGAACTGCCAATCAGCCAATCCTCACCGCCATTTGGTTCAACAAGCGTCACCGAGGCTTGGGTTGCAAGGGGTGTCTTGAACATGCTCCTGCCGTGCGTTGCTGCAATAAGGTAGGAATCACTGGTCAGAGCAAGGTCCGTCACCGCGACATTAGGAAGGCCCGTCTCCTTCATCCATGTGCTTCCTCCATCGGAAGTAATGAAGAGTCCGATATCCGTCCCCAGATACAGTGTATTGGAATTCCCCGGATGGACAAGCAGCGTCGAAGCGGGAACGTCCGGCAGGTCGCCACTGATGTCCGACCATGTTATTCCTTTGTTCATGCTCCGAAATACATGTGATGAACCTGTTCCCGAGAACACTGCATACACAGTTGATGGCGCATTCGGATCTATCACAACCTGTTCGATGTAGCGGCTTGGTAACCCGTTACCAATGTTCAACCAGCTCGTTCCACCGTTCATCGTTCTATAGATCTTATCATTCGAAGCGGCATAGATCGTCCCGGAAGTTGTGGGATGAATGGCAAGCCACTGAATGTTCGTCGCACCATTCAATGAATCGCTGATTGCAGACCAGGCAGTTCCTCCATTTGTCGAACGCATCACCCGAGTATTTGCCGTATACACGACTGAAGCGTCGACCGGATCAAGACGTACTGGAGTAATCCATGTTCCGCGTGCGCTATACAGAAATGAAAAACTCGTTCCGCCATCAGTCGATTTATAGATATTCCCGTTTTGTGTTTCACCATACACGATTGCGGAGTTGGAATGATCTACTACAACCATTCCCCCATCGCCTCCAAGAACACCCATCCATACCAGACCACCGGCGGTGCGTTGCGTTCCATTATCCTGCGTGCCACCATAGATGCGGGATGGCGTGTTGTTGTCCGTTCCCGCACTGTAAAACTGTGTCACGGCAAGCGAGGCATTGAGATTGATCCACGCGCTCCCGTTGTTTGTGGACTTCCAGACTCCTCCATCATTCCCAACGTACACCACGCCGGGCCCAAATCCGATTGCGTGTTGATCAGCATGAACGCCCGTACCGGAGACATTCGACCATGTGGATCCCCCATCTGTTGTGCGATGAAGATGCAATCCTCCCGCGAACACGAGGTTGGGATTGGTCGGACTGACCCCGAGTTGGATATCGTACCACCCCTGGTTGTTACTTCCAAACAGATTCTCAGGCGCGCCGGCGAGCTGTTCCCATGACGCACCGTCGTTCGTAGATTTGAACACACCGAGCATGCCGCCAAAAGGCGAGCGCGAAGACATCAATGCATACACCGTGGAAGGCGATGAACGCGCAATGTCTATCTTTATTCGGTTGATTAAGCCAGATGCCGGAAGCCCGGTGGTCAATTTTGTCCAGTTCACGCCGTTGTTTGTGCTCTTATATATCCCGGCGTTGCCGGAGTTGTCACCGATCCCCGCATACAGAATAGAAGAATTGGTGGGATGAATAACCACATCATAACCATAGCCGAGGTTCAGCGTCTTCGTCCATTCTCCGCCACCATCGGATGTTCGGTAGACGCCTCCCCACGTTGCCGCAAACAACACACTGCCATTGGTGGGATCGATCTCAATACGCGGAATCCGTTTTTCGGCGCTCAAACCGATGGAACTCCATGTGGTTCCGCCATCTGTCGATTGAAACACTCCTGCTCCGCCGTACGCATCTCCCGAATAATAGGGCTCACCTGTCCCCCAATAGATCCTCTCCGGGTTGGAAGGATCGATTGCCAATGAACCGGTTGCCAGGCTCGCGAGAAAATCCGTCTTCGCAAGCCAGGTGGTTCCACCGTCTGTTGTCTTCCATACGCCCCCATCTGCAGCACCGATATACGCAATGGAGGCGTTGGTGGGGTGAACAACCAACGCGGGAACCCTCCCACCAATATTACCGTATCCGTAATACGTTCCGGGTTGTGGACCTATGTTCTGCCACGGTAATACAAGGGTTCTGTTCGCTCCATATCCTCTGACCTGCTCCAGCGCCTGCAGCACGTATCCGTGTTGGAGGGTATCATGTGGAAACGCGCGCTTCTTGTAAAACCAGTCGAGCCGTTTTTTGGCATTGCCCTGGTTGCCGGAAAACTCGGAACGCAGATCATCTCCCTGAGCTCCTGCCGGCGAAAACATTGCCTGCGAGATCACGAGCAGCAGGGGGAGTGCTGCACACCGAATTATGGCGGCCATGCCCTACCTGTAAGTTATTCCCTAAACTGTTGACTGCGGGGTCGCGCAAAGATCGCGGTACCACCCGGCAATACCAACTGACCCGGTTGGTTTGTCTTGACCCAATACGCCTGCAACGCATGTATTGTATCGGTAGCAACATAACTCGGGTTGCCGTAACCATAATAGAACGATGACACAATGCCGCCTGGAATTTGAATAATGCTATCCACCGGAACAGGATTTGTGATGGATCCAATAAGGTTCCATCCCGCATGAACTGTAATCGTATCGTGTTCTCTCAAACCACCAACCACGCTGACATTCTGGACGCTTGGAAATTTCAACCAATACCCACCGCCATACTGGAGGGTTTCTTGTGCAACGTATCCCGTAAGTCCCGAGAACCCGAATGCCTGTGATGTCGCCGCAGGAAAGACCTGCGATTTTCGCCTGTCCGGAATTGTCACAGGCAGGGAGATCATGTTCCACCCGTCAATCGAGGTGATCGACTTGACAACATTGATGGAGAATGCTCCATTACTGGCATCGGCAACGATTGTATTTGCAGCATCTGAAATCCGAACGATGGCGTCAGTTGTTGTTGGTCCGGTGACTGTCCAATCTTCCGTTCCGTCATCGGGTGTGCTTGCAAACAATGTGTCATACGAGCCGCCCCCATCCCGCGAGACCTCTATCAGCACGTTGCCGCTGAGAAAAGCCGAAGTCCACTGAATCGACAGAACTGAATCCACCAGGACACTTTCCCCACCATTAGGAATACTGACTGCAACAGTTGGTGATGCAATGGAAAAATCTGCATCGCTGGTATCCGCCAGCGTGGGAATACTGACACTCACAACTTTGATTCTGGCTGTCGTTGTTCCTGTGCCACTCACCAGCCAGTCCTCATCACCGTCATTTGTAGTGTTTGCAAAAAGGGTTTCCGGGAAGGTCGTTCCTCCATTTCTCGACAGCAACACAACGACATTGCCGGAGAGGTTTGAGGAATTCCATTCAATCGTCCGAATGGAGTCCTCGGGCCACACTTCCCCCCCGTTAGGTGTAGTGATCGTAAGTGTCGGCTGAACTATTGTAAAGTCTGCATTGGAGGTATCATCCACCACCGGACCACTTACACTGGAAACGCGGATTCGCGCCGTGCCGGTCGCCGGACCGGTAACAAGGTAATTCTCCGAGCCATCATTCGCCGTACTTGCAAAGATGGTATTGAAAGACGCCCCGGCATCCGTGGAAAGATCAATCTTCACGTCACCGGGCAATCCGGCACTCGTCCATTGAATAAGCTCGGTCGCTCCCGCAGTCCATGTCTCACCACCGTTGGGTACAGTCACTGCAACAGATGCTGCGCTGGTCACCGTCAGGATTCCGATACCTGTGCGGTTCTGCGCGTCAGGGTTGGTAACGGTCACATTCTTGGCTCCCGCTGTCGCCGCTGTGGTGTTGAGATCCAGCGTTACTGTTGTCGGGTTAACGTAGGTGACGCTGTTGACAGTGACTCCTGTGACACTTGCGGCGATCCTGTTAGTGAACCCGGCGCCGGGATCAAAAAAGCCCGAACCGGATATTGATGTGCCGGTCACCGTCACAACCACCGATGCAAGTCCCGATGAGATGCTCGGTGGAGCTACACTTGCGGGTGTTGCGGGAGGCGGTGCAATCAATTGGACAACACGCACGCCGTACGAATTTGTCGAGTTGCAGAACTGCTGAATCGTCCACATCGTCATATCATCATTCGGATCGAGACTCGTGTAGGAATAGTCTCCCCACCGGCGCCCAAACGAAGGATCGCCCGGATCACCTGCCGGATTGTACGCAGTAGCACTGGATGTGTAAACAACAGGAGTTTGTACTGTGCCGAGAACGTCCGTTGCAAGGCGTCCGACTGTGCCCGCGTTGGCAAACTCGCTTGTCCCGGCGGTGCTGAAACCCATGGCAGCATGTCCCTGACCAGAAACCATTACCGAGGGAAACCAGTAGTTTCGTTCGTCAACAGTATTGGTCCCTGTAGCTGTGAAGACCGTCCCTGACTGGACAACCGAAGGTGTTGTGGCAAGGTTCTGAATTTCGTACCAGCGCGAACCGTTACGCGTGGTGGTCCCGGATGCAACGCCGGTGTTATTCACAGAGATGGAGTGGGCTGTCCAGAGACGGCCGTTACGAATGACCGCCTGGAACAGTCGATCATCAACAGCGCTGAGTCGGCCATTGGTTCCTCCTGTGTTTCCCGAATGGCGGACATTTGCCGGATAGGAGGTTGCCGGAACTGTTAGCGAGATATTGCCAGACATGGTTGGCGTTCCACCCGGAGTGCTCACCCTGCGAAGCATCAGCGTACCGAACGTTGCGTTGTCCACACCGATAAAATACCCCTGAGTTGCGGTGGTATCGAAGTTATCGACACCCTGCGGTGTATAGGGTCCGACATTGCTGATGAGCAGATCACGAAATGCGCTCACTACAATTGGACCGCCACTTGTGATTGAACTCTTTCGTACCACAAAGGCGGTGACATTATGAAATGACCCGCCATTAAACATATTCAGGCCGATGTACAGTGCATTCACATCAATGCCAAGGGTCGGGTAATCGGCAAAATGGCCTGTGTTGCCGGCGGGGGAAACAGTATTATGCTGGAAGAAATAAAAGGTGAAATTTGCGCTTGAAGTAATCGTTGGCCCGCTGCTGACTGCAAGAAGCACTCGGTTGTTCGTGGAGGCAACATTGATAATGATAACAAACCACCTCCCCGAAATTCGATCATAGCGAATGCGAGGGTCACTTGTCGAGGAAAGATTTCGGACCGAGGTAAAGAAACCATCCATGCTGGCATTCAACGCGCCGTCTGCCGTACCGGTTGCCTTGTTGAAGGAGACAATACGTCCGTTCACAGCAACAATGTACTGCGATGGACCAACATCCCCCATAACATCAGGTGGAAAGGAAAATGTTGGATTCGTTCCACTGAGGGTTGCACCAGTAAAACTGACACCGAGTGTTTGCGGACTAACTGTTGGAGAAAGAAGTCCTCGATTCGCGTTGATTGGCCACGAAGCAACTTCGGGTGAGAGTGGATTTTGCGAAAGGAGTCTCCGGTCAGGTCTGGTGCGCTTCGGCTTGAGCCCCATTCTAAATTGCCGATCCGGTGGAAACTCCAACTCGCGTTGCATGATTTGCTCGACCGTCTCGGTTACGCCGGGCCCTCCCGTCCATGGAATGCCCAATATCTCTGCCGATTCAGTCTGTGCAAATAATGGAACTGCAAAGAGGATACATGACAATACAGAAATCCATTGGAAGCTCTTTTTCATCTACTTCTTCCTTCACAAGATGCTGGAGGGTTCTCGACCGTAAGGCAGGATACATCGTAAGATACAACATCAAAAAGAAAAATGCCCCAGTAGTTACCACAGCTGTACCCTGTAAGAAATACTGGTCTGTTGCAGTTTGGAAGCCAAAGGAAGGTGATCTGACTCACCCGATAGCGGGGACTACCTTGATCTCGTTGCTGTCTGAAGGATAAGGACGCCTGGAAGACTACACTTTACCCAATAAGCCTTAAGAGGGTCAAGCGTCGCTGACGGATTGTACGCTCCATTCGCAAAAGTGAAGAAGGACGAAGCTACTATGCCGGGGGGGACTTGCTCGATGCTATCCGTCATTACCTGGGATGAAATCGTTCCAACCATATTCCATCCGGCAGACACATCAATGGTATCTGCATTCAACACCGTTCCTCCAACTACGATTGTTTGATCATTCGCGAACTTCAACCAGTATCCCAATCCGTTACTGAGTGTATCGGCATTGTAGTACCCTCCCGCACCATATGAATACGCTATTGAGGTCGACGAGGGAAAGATTGTCACGCGACGTGCGTCGGGGACTGTCACCGGTAGCGAAACCATGTTCCATCCTTCTGCCACCTCTCTGATATGCACACTGGACGCAGTCAGGCCGAAGTTCCTGCCGGCATACAGTTCACCGTCGGCAACGGTGAATCCCGAATAAGAACCACCGGCTGGGGCTACAACATTCCAGGTTACAGGTGTGTCAACCTGCACAGCATAAGATCCGGGGGTGAGCGGCGAAAATTCATACGCACCATTTGCATCCGTCAATGTGGAATCAACTGCAGCTCCGCTCAAGCGTATCTTCCAATTCAGCAGTCCTGTTTCAGAGGAGTCCTTCGATCCGTTCAAGTTCTCATCATAAAAAACAATACCGTTGATGCGACCCGGATATTTCATCTTCCAAATTCCATCGCCCCACAATGCGAGGACTGTGGATGTATCGACAACGAAAACCGCATGGTTGTTGAATGTAGTGAACCCGGCGTATGTTCGTTCCCAACTGGCTCCTGCATCACGCGAGATGTACACTCCGCCGTTCGTCGCAAACGCCGGCCCCCACGTCCCGAATGCAACAAAGTCCGGATTCTCCGACGAGACACTCACACCCCACGTTTGCAAACCGATGAATTGAGCAATCTGTCCCCATGTCTCTCCAAAGTCTGTCGTTTTCAGGAACCCGCTCCCCCCACCCCAACGTGTGGCGTAAGCAATAGCAGGGTTCTCCTTGTTGAACGCCATTGCCGGAATCTCGCCTGTTGTTGCATGAACACGCTTCCATGTTGACCCTGAGTTGTACGACTTCCAGATGCCGGTACCATTGTCCGCAACGAACAGTATGTTACTGCTGTCCGGACGAATGAATGCATCTTCCCACCCATTGTTGGCGGTCCCGAAAGCCGTGGAAGCTGAAACGCTATCCCACGTGAAACCAAAATCGGTGCTGCGATACACCGTGTTGGAGATCATCGTGTACACCGTCTCATCATCGAGAGAAGGTTCGTAGGTAAGCGGATGACCGAAATAATAAAACAACCCGGTCAGGGTCGGCGTCCAATTACTGCCGTTATTTGTGCTGCGCATGACCCGGTCAACGGGGTCTCCTTCCTGGGCCACAAGAATTACTGAGGTGTCGCGGACATTAACTGCAATCGACTTGATCTGACTTCCGCCGACAATAATCGAGTGCGATGACCACGTTTTTCCCCTGTCGCGAGTCACAACAATTACATTATTTCCAGCGCAACTATAAATGGTGTTAGGATTGAGCGGATTGACACAAAAGGGGTCGTTGAGTCCCGCAAAGGCGACTTTCCGCGTCCATGTCCATGTCCACGATCCCTCTGCCACAGCAGCTGTGAGCAGCATGAGGAGTATGCCCAGTTGAAGAATTCTATTCTTGTTCATTTTAGCAGAACCAGTTTTTTGGTAACCCGTGAATTCCCGGTATCGAGTCTATACAGGTACATACCTGTCGCTGCTTCGGCAGAGCCAAAGCGTGAGACGTGAAGACCCGCTTCAAGTTCGTCGTTCACCAGTGTTTGTACCAGTCGGCCATTGAGGTCAAAGATCGAGAGCGTGATGAACGCAGGCGCTGAGAGCCAGAACTCAATTGTTGTGCTTGCATTGAATGGATTCGGATAATTCTGTGCAAGGAGGAACCGCAAAGGGATTTCTTTCTGATGGACCGGCGGCAGAACCGGTTCTGCCGATTGCACCGAAGCCCTCTGACTGACCATAGTGACAGGCATTCCCCGTTCGCTCCATGACTGGTAGAGCCGCTCGCCCCACTGGTTCCAATCGTATGGGTTGTCGATATTCTCGTCCCGGAGGAACTCCGCAAACTCTCTTGAGACCAATTGAAATCGTAGTGACGCTTCTACTGCCCGCACTTCGGAAGGCATCACAAATCGCGTTATATCCCAAAACTGTCCGTCTTCATAGTGATACCCGGCCGGTGCGGCGCGATGCTCTTCGAATTCCACATGTTGATATCCGCGAGGAGGAATCCGGTTATCAAAATAGACGCTATCACTTAATCCGACATGATACGATGCGCCCATCGGCAGACCGGAAAATGCAGACGCCGACGATGACGGACCCAGTTTTGCTTCGTAGACTTTCACAGCCGGGTCGCCTGCGATATCCGCCGTTGCCTCATTGTATGCACCCGACTCAAACAGTACAACTCCATTCTCATCCTTCCCGACCAGATGAATCCACATTCGCCGGCCTTCGGCAAATCCGGTGGGGAGTTTATGGCCGGTAAGGTTCGTTATGCGCACGAGCGCAACCACCGCGTTGCCGGATCGCCCTGCAGCAACATCCAGCATTGCGGCACGTTCTTTCATTGCCTGTGAGCGTGCCTTTCCATTCGCCAACGCAAACGTATCAACTGTCGGCCAAAAATTGTGGAGAATGGAAGGCACAAATGTATTCACCCCGGAGAAATCATGGATTGCAACATCCAACCTGAACCGACTTCCTGCTTGTGAAGAAGCGTAGCCCTGTTCTCGCGGCATGTGACATGATTGACAAGAACCTGCCCTTCCTTGCGTTGCATACCAACTCAGTTTCCACTCTGTATACGTTCGCTCCAGCGGTGGCTGCAAGTGTGGAGCCGTGGTAGAAGGACTCGACGCAAAGTACGGATTGCTCACGTCATGACAAGTGCCGCAGAATTCGCTCGATCCGAGAAACGGTTCATAAAATGCCGGGTGTCCGGCAGGAGTACTGTTGCGCGTACCTCTGCGAGGTTCACCGGTTGGCACCACTACATACATACCATTGCCATATCCGGGCACGGTTCCGGAAACAGGGGCTTCAGGAGGAGGAGCCAACGGATCCACTGCGCGGTGACAGAAGTCGCAATGCACGCCGTCGAGATCAGTACCAACAAGTGATTGCACGCTCAATTCGTGCGATCGGCCGGCAAGCCAGCCGGAGGGAGAATGACAACGGAGACAGTATTCTGCAACATCGAGTCCGAGTGGGAGAGTTCTTTTATTGGTGATTGCGAGCAACGCGTTGAAGATGGGATCGCGTGGTGCATGCGCCATGGTACTGCCCGACCATTGCCGCACAATGTCCTGATGGCATGGAGTACATCGTTGAAAGCTATCGGCAGGTGAGACGTGTCCGGGTTGTGTACCTGGCAGGGGAATCATCACCCGGTCCGGACTTGACTGCACCCAAGTGAACACCCCCATCGAGAGTCCGAAGCATGCGACAAGAACTCCAAATACCCTTCTGGTCACTCACGCCTTCCCAAAAGAACCATCACTATTTCATCAGGAGCATTCTACCCGTGGAGACTGTCACTTCCCCGATTTCTTCAGACTCTCCGCGCAATTGATAGAAGTACACTCCTGATGCAAACCCTTCCGGACTAAACTCCACCACCTGGTACCCTTCATCAAATTCGGCACCATCAAGCAACGTCACCAGCTCCTGGCCGAGAACATTGAACACCTTCAAGGACACAATTGAAGATTCACGCAACCGGAAACTGATCGTCGTGGCAGGGTTGAAGGGGTTCGGATAATTCTGATAGAGTCGGGCCAGGACAGGAACCGCGTCATCGTTCTCAAATTCCTCCTCCCCGAAGTCGTTATCCTCCGCCAGCTCAGTGAGCTGTGTCGTTCGTTGAAGCTGAATTGCCGGCGTTGCGCCGGGCTTGAGGAATGAAACAAGGCCGAGATCAACAGCCCCGTCGAGAATCAACTCTTCATCGGCTTCGAAGCTGAGTGTATCAAGCGGTCCGAGGAAGGCGCGATTGATTGCATGGATGATATTGTAGAGAGTATCATACTCGGCCTGGGGACGTCCCTGCCAGTAGGTCAAGGCAACATCTGCAAGGCCCGCAATATCCCGAACTGAAAGATCATCAAACGGATGTCCGTCCATTTCGAGCTGGAGTTCACCAAACCCGTTCGGTGTTTTGCCAAGCTGGCTCGCGGCGATATTGAATTTCAACGCGACAAGCTCTCCAAAGAGCGCGTTGTTGTGTTTCTTTGGAAAGAGCCGCATCTGTTGCTTCACGAGTGGACGACCATCCGGATCTCCGGGCAACCCGGTAGCATCAAAACCGCGCGGTTGTCCATAGTGCATACCGGTTTTGTCGAGCAACGTTCTTTGGATAATGTTGTAGCCGGTGCCGAGGTTACGATTGAAATTCCAGCGGGAGAGCCGTACCCAGCATCGCATTGATGCAGAGTCGGGTTGCGGTTTCCACTTGTTTGGCCGGACCTGTCCCATGTGAGAAATGCCAACAATCATTGCACCCGCTGAATCGCTTTCCGATGATGCGGGCTGGAATCCCCCTTGCACCACGACCTCGGACAACAGGTTCGCCCAGTTGGGATATAGACCCTTCTTCCTGCGTACCGGTTTGAAAAACTTTCCCGTTGATGTGTACCGGCTTGCAATGGTGTCGGGGGTGAGCGTAAGGAATTTCCCCAAACCCTCCACATAGCCCACGCCTTGTACCGCAACCGAATCCGGTGAGCCATTCGCATTTGTGGTGAACACAATATTCCCGTATCGTACTCCAGTACTTACGGGAGTAAACGTGATATAGAATTTCCGGCTTGACGAGGGAGAGAGAACTGCATTGGTTGGAGTCACGGTAAATCTGCTGTTGTCGGATTCGACTCCAGAAATATTCAACAAGGATGTTCCGACGTTGGTCACGACAATGCTGTCGGTGGCAGCTGCACCAACAAGAACGTTCCCGAAATCAAGGGATGAAGGACTGGAAGAAAATGCCGGCGAGGGCGGCTCGCCACCCGATGTCGTGCGAAGTATCGTTCCGCCAAATCCTACAGCGGAACCATTGTTGTAATCAATAAAATCAACGCCTGAAAGATAATTGGAGGTGCCGCTGAGCTGCGTGTTCCAGTTGAGACCACCGTTCAGCGTTCGCAGAATCAACCCACCGTACCCTACGGCAGTCCCGACATTTGTTGACACAAAGCTTACAGAGTTGATTCCTATTGTTGTGCCGCTGGATTGTGTCATCCAATTCACGCCGGCATCCGTTGTCCTGATTATCGTTCCATTTGCTCCCACGGCAGTACCGTGATTCGCGTCCGTAAACGACACACCATACATGCTTTGGACGGTGTTGCTGGTTTGGGGTTGCCAGGTTGCACCTGCGTTCGTGGTACGGAGTATTGTCCCGGCGCTTCCGGCGATCATTGCTGTTGTCGCATCAATCATGCACACGGCATTAAGACTTGCTGATGTTCCGCTGGTTTGGGACGACCATGAAGAACCGCCATCAGTGGTACGGAGAATAACTCCACCGTTTCCAACGACCATTGCCGTGTTGGCATCTGCAGCAGAAACTGCGAGAAGCTGCGAGACAGTTCCGCTGGTTTGCGGGGCCCAGGTTCCACCACCGTTGGTGGTGCGCAGGATGGTTCCGCTATTTCCCACCGCGAAACCGCTTGTCGCATCGGGAAAAGAAACGCCCCAGAGCGTACGGGATGTTCCGCTTGCCTGACTTGCCCATGTTGAACCGCCGTTGGTTGTTCGCAGAATCAGGCCGAGATCACCAACCGCTGTTCCCCGTTGCATGTCGGAGAAGCTGACACCCAGAAGTGTTGTCGATGTCCCGGTGCTCTGACTTTCCCAGTGGACGCCACCGTTGGTCGTGACCATGATGGCGCCATTGTTTCCGACAGCAATTCCATTGTCCGCATCACGGAATGCAGATTGCCAGAGGAAATTTGTCGTCCCGCTCGAGCGGCTGAACCAGGATGTTCCGCCATCTGTCGTGTGGTAGTTCGTTCCCGGCAAACCCACCGCCATTCCATGGAGAGAATCGGCAAAGTTCACTCCATACAAAGGTTGAAATGTTCCGGTGGTAAGCCCCGTCCATGAATCACCACCATCCAGAGTTCGAAGAATCACACCACCGGTTCCCACGGCGATACCCCGTTGGGCATCAAGAAAAAAAACTCCGTAAAGGTGTTGGGTCGTTCCGCTATTCTGCGGTTGCCAATTCGTGCCGCCGTCAACGGTTCTCAGAATTCTTCCGTTAATGCCGACGGCTGTCCCCCGTTCGCTGTCCGAAAAATACACGCCACACAGACCGGCGGTTCCGGCAATGGTGATTTGTTGCCAGGTGTCACCGCCATCAGTGGTTTTGATAATCCTTCCCAAATCTTCCACCGCAATTCCGGTCGTGGGACCAGTAAATCGAACCGCCCGCAATGTATTGGTTGTTCCGCCCGATCGCTCTATCCAGGATTCACCCCCATCGGTCGTCCGCAAGACCGTTCCGTTACTTCCCACTGCCGCGCCATTCTGATCATCAACGAAATGAACACCCCATAAGTCTGCACTGGTACCACTTCGTTGCGGAATCCACGTGGCTCCCCCATCGTTAGTCTCGAGGATTGTACCCGCATCACCGACCGCTATGCCTGTACTGTCACCCAGAAATGTTATTCCGCGGAGATGATTCCCTTGTGGCAAAGGATTCTGCCAACTCCATCCGGTGTTTTGCGCAAAGGAAGGTGAGGCAGCAAGACATATCGCTGCACACAATGTCACAATAGACAATTTCAAGAATCACCTCAGGATGGTAAATCCGAATCGACGGTGGAACGGTCCCCAGCACCAAGGAAAGTACATCATTTCAACAAGAAAAGCATCTGGAAAGAATGAGAACCCGCCAGCCCGATTCAAAACAAAACAGCAGAAAATGCGGTTTTGACAAGAAAATAACGCTACTTTGTTCTTACTCTTTTTGAGAGAGCCGGACTGGAATCGAAAAAGAGCTTTCCCGCGGAAATCGTTTTGACCCAGTAGGCTTTGCCCGGACTGATACTATCAGATGAAACGTATCCATTGGCGTACCCATAGTAGAGCGATTGCACGATGCTGTCGGGGATCTGCACAATGCTGTTCACAGGGACGGTCGATGAGATTGATCCAATCAGATTCCAGCCGGATTGGACATAGATAGTATCGCTGGTACGCTCCCCCCCTGTTATGTTCACGCTCTCACCCGCACCAAATTTCAACCAATAGCCGGCACCCGGGGTCAGGGTATCTCTCAACACATATCCGTTTAGAGAGTTGAATGTGTATGCTTCAGAAGTCGCTGTCGGAAATTGCACGCTACGACGACCGTCGAGCACGGTAAGTGGAAGGGAAAGGAGATTCCAACTTGGCGTCACAGAGACGTTCATGACCTGTGGAGTAAACACGGTAAATGACCAGGGTTGGGAGAACGGGCTGCTTCCGAATGCATTCTTGCCTTTCAGCCGCCAGAAATAACGCGTCGAATAAGAGAGGCCATTTATTTGTCGAGAGGAGGTTGTAAGTGTCGAATCGTTAACGACAATGGACGTAAATATGCTGTCTGTTGCGACCTGGAGGTGATACGTGATCATCCCCGCGAGAGTCTGCCAGGCGAGAGTGGTGTTGGGCGAAATATTGTTTGCATTATTCAACGGCGATGCAAGTACAGGCACAGCCGGAGCTGCCTGCACGGTAAGCACGCCGGAAACATTCGATGTGCCATTCCAGAATCCTCCTCCGCCACTGTTGTATCCGCCGTAGAGATACGGACCACCGGTGTACTGAAACCTGCTTGCATAATAGTATGTTCCACCGGCAAGAGCTGCACCAATGGCGGCTTGATACTCGTCGTACGCTCCAGCATCGACGTTGAATGTTGCCGGGTTCCATTGTGTCCACGTCGACGGATGAGAATTGGAAGGACCCGTCCCGATCCAGGCCGTGACACCTGCACCCTGCCCCGTACTGTCTGTGACACCGAGAGCGTAAGTTCGGGCATAGACTGTGGCTGAACCCCCACCGGAGATTGTCGCCGTCGCGGGGAATTGCAAATTGCCTTCAGTGATTTGCTTCTGCCCGACGATTGCATAGTACCGGAGACTCGTTGTCACTCCCGTCCACGCCGTTGTATTCTGGTCATTCGGACATGCGTCAAATGTTGCATTCGCGTTTTGATTTCCTGTCAGATAGAATTGAACGGCAAGAACTGACGGATTGCCAATGGCCGATTTCAACACCCGGCCTTCCACCCATCCATCTTCCAGAGAATCAAGCGTGATGTTCTCACCGAATTCCGCACCCGCCAGAGGGGTACCGACACCGTTCCAGGTGAACCCGTTCCAGGTATGCAACTCGGCATAACCCTGAAAGTGACCGCGGAGAATGTAATCCGGCTTGTTGCTGTGTATGTAGTTTATGCTACGCGACCAACTCTCCGTCGCTCCTCCACCCGGCTTGGTATTGATAAGAAACGCCCAGTTCATGCTCTGACGTGACCGTATATGTGCCCCGAAGTAGTAATAATTCTCATCCTGGGCCACATAAATCTCTTTTGCACAGGCACCGTCCCAACCTGGGAGAGTGTCAGCAGTGCGCGCAGCAACGCCCCAAACTCCGGCCCCTTCAAATATGCCGTCCATTACCGGACGGGACCGAACTGTTATATCAAACGTATCCGAAGTGCCTCCACCCCATGCATCGGAAATTGTCACGATAATTTGAGATGTCGTTGTATCAGATGACAATGGCGTTCCGGTCAACACCCCACTACCGGTCACCGTCAACCACGTCGGATTACCGGTCAACAGATAGCTCAGTGTATCACCATTGATATCGCCGGATTGGATTTGATATGAATAGAGTGTGTTGGTAAAAGCCGATTGATCCGGAGTAAAGTTGACGTAAGGGTGATGATTCACTCTTTGGGTGGTATCGGGAACATAGATGGCATAGCCGCGCGGGGGAGCCCATAGCTCAACGCGTCCATCGCCCGCGGCCTGCTTGTCAATAGCCACACCTGTGTAGTCTCGAAACACTGCGTTGGGGTGACTCGAGTTCACCCACACGCCGCGCCATTCATACGGATTATCATTGATTACCAGAAAGGACTGTGGCCTTCCATCGCCACCATTCCTGCGCGCAACGTAGATGTCGCGCGATTGTTCTTCCTGTGTCGCTAGGGAACCAACGTACCACGGACTGAGCCCGTCACGTTTTGTGGTGGAACCATACAGGAACTTTTCCCTGATCCAGATCAACTTGTCGATCGCGTTCGCCAATCCATAGATGTAATAATCGCGGAAGAACACGCAAGGGCGTCCTTCGGAAAAAAGAGTGTACGCATACGCGAGGTCTTTGTCATAAAGTATCGGCGCGTGGCCGTTGTCCACCGAACCATCCCACCCTGTCCTGTCGAGATCATGGTTTTCCACAAACGTCGCCACATCATACCCGGAAATGCTCGCGTTGATCAGTCCCGCTCCATCGAGCCAGTTCATGTCAAATGTGCCGGACGTATTATTGCACATATCCTTCAGAGTAAAGCGAAGAGGGAAATCGAACATGGAAACATCTCCCCCGAACACGTTCTGGCAATAGTGCAACCATGTACTGATCTCCGAGGTCGAACCATAATATTCCGCAACAGCAAATCCGCCGACGGATTGCAACCACTGACCGACAAACATCGGGTCGATATGCTTGACCGCATCAAGACGGAATCCATCGAATCCGATCACGTCTCTCAGATAATGTCCCCAGACTATGAGACTGTCTCGCACATGGGTTTGCGTGTGCGCAGGCACTTCGCCAAACTTGAAGATCGGATCATAGGGGCCGTGATACGGGGGATTGACATCGCACGCAAGCTGGTTGGGATAGAAATGCGAGGCATTCTTCTTGTATCGACCGGAACCATTCGGGTAATCGAATTGCAACCACGCGGAATCCGGATACGATGGATATGGTTCGCAGTCAACCGGCACAAATTGTTCAGCGCCGTTCATGTGACCCATCACGGCATCGGCAAACACCTGAACGCCGACGGTATGAAAGGCATCGATCGCACTGATGAGTTCGGTTCTGCTGCCAAAGCGCGTCTCCACAGACCCCTTTTGATTGTACTCTCCGAAATCATAGTGGTCATAGGGATCGTATCCCATCGAGAACCCACCAGCCGCGCCTTTCACCGGCCCGGGAAACCAGACCGCACTAAAGCCGGCCGAACCGATCCGAGGGGCAAGCCGCGCCAGCGAATCCCACCAGACTCCACCCGGCGTGGAGTTCCAGTAAAACCCCTGCATGAACACATCGGACTTGGGGGTATTAGCAGAATTCTCTGTGCTCTGACTGAAGCCCTGAACACCGAGCAGCAGCATACCCATGAAAACGCTCCACCTCATACAGCTTCCTCGCAAAGTACTAATGACAATCAATGAACGGGAGAACACCAAGGCCCGGCCTTCACTTTATCTGAAGGCCGGACCACATGGTTCAACAACAATGCTCACCAGAGAACGGCGAGCGCATTCTGTTACTTCAGCAACACC
The DNA here is from genome assembly GCA_964538485.1 of uncultured Chitinophagales bacterium. Lineage (GTDB taxonomy): Bacteria > Bacteroidota > Ignavibacteria > UBA10030 > UBA6906 > JBJXHC01. Next base: position 27,465 of record CAZIHJ010000023.1, read on the forward strand.
ATCTTGCGGGTTTCGAGTGTACGGAATCCTGCATCTTCCAAGCCCTGAACATTGACCTGATAGAAGTAGACGCCCGAAGCAAGACCACTTGGTGCAAATTCCAGAGTCTGCAGCCCTTCATCGAATTCCTCTCCGTTCAACAATGTCGCCACTTCCTGGCCAAGCATGTTGTAGATCTTGATCGTCACTGACGATGTTTCGAGCAGTCTGAAGGCAATATTCGTTGTCGGGTTGAACGGATTCGGGTAGTTCTGGTACAGCTTCGCTGCAACAGGAACACCTTCCTCAAACTCCTCATCTTCGAAGTCATCTTCCAGCGATTCCACTTCATACGTTGTCGCTGCAATCGTCGTCGGTACGAACGGTACGGGCTCTTTCAGATACGGTACACTTGAGAGTTCCACTTGGCCTTTGAGCACCAGCTTGCCAAGGGGGAATGCCGAGTCACCGGCAATGAAGCTGAATGTATCCAGGGCTCCGATGAAGGCGCGGTTGATAGCATACGTCGCATTAAACAGATCTGCAAAATCACCATTGGAGTGACCTGACCAATACGTCATCATGCTGTCCGCTTTCTCCGAAATTGCCATCACCGACATCTCATCGAACGCACTTGTGTCCACGTCAAAGATCAAGTCGCCAAAACCCGCGGGGGTCTTGCCCAACTGACTTGTCGCAATGTTCACCTTCAGGGTAACGAGTTCGGCGAACAGGGCGTTCGGCGTCTTTTTGGGATCGAGTTTCTTGACTTCTTTTACAAACAGTTTGCGTTTTGGAGCACCCGGATACGCGGTGGAATCAAAGCCGCGTGGCACGTTGTTAGGATCGTTCATGTGTGTAATCGTCTTGTTCTCCAGCGTCTTGGGAATTGCAGTAGGACTTGCACCCACCGACTTCTTGAAGTTCCACTTTCCAACACGCACCCACCCATGCACTGCCGCCGAATCCTTGATCGGTTTCCAGTTGGGCTTGGCCGGATCACCCGGATTCTTGCGCTCCATGAATGATACACCTATCAGAAGACCGCCTGCACTATCGCTTTCACTGGCGCCCGGCTGGAATCCACCCTGTGCAATGGTCTCATCAATCAGGTTTGCCCAGTTTGGCATGGTAATGGGCTTACCCGCCTTTGCCCGCTTGACTGCTTTCAGAAGTTTCCCCTTGACGGGGTCCTTGGCAATCAGCGTTTCAGGGGAGATTGTCAAGAACTTCGGCGATGGACCAACTGCTTCGCCCGTACCCGATAGCGGGATTGTATCTTCCGAACTCGGCGCGTTTGATGTGAATATGAGATTAGCAGCATGTGCCCCGGCGCTTGTCGGAGCAAACGTGATGTAAAATGTCGCATTACCGGATGGAGGTATACTAATTGGCGCAGATGGCGCAAAGGAGAAATCGCCTGATCCCACAAGCGAGAGTGCCACAATCTCTGTCTGGATGATACCGTCATTCGTAACGACGATACTATCCATCACCGGATCTCCGACGTCAACCGACCCGAAACTCAGACTTGTCGGATTGGCTATGAAACCGGGGGGGCCGACGATGTTATCGTTGCTGAAGAACACCGTTGGAAGAGTCGTATCCTGTTCACTCAGAGTCGCCGAACGGTCGCTTCCCGCCTCGTAGTCAAGTACACTCGCCCAGAATTTGTACCCGATCGTTTGTGTACTCGCCATTGAAATACTCTTCGTGTAAACGCTGTCGTTATCGCCATCGGTAAGTGTGTCGGGATTATTTGTGGAATTCCCCCAATCATTGAAACTCCCGCGCACCGTGACTGCTTCCGTTCCCGGATCGAACAGTCCCTCCTGCATCTTCACGCTCATATCCACCTGAAAGGTCACGGAAATGGTCGGACCCTGATTGTTATAGTACACCACTGGCAGAACGTCAGGGGTTGTACCCATAGAGTATGTTCTGTTGCCGCCACCTTCATAGTCCTGGCCACCGCGAAGAGTTTTGAAAAACTTGTACGAGTAGTTCTGGCTGAGACTCAGATATACCTCCTTGGTGTAAATACTGTCATTGTCACCATCGGACATTTGTTCGGCGCTGGTATTCCACCCATTGAAACTACCGGGGATCGTCACAACGTCGCCCAAACCAGGATCAAAGATGCCCGCCAGCATTGCGACCTTCATATTCACACGGAACTGTACCGCCGCTTTGAACGTCGGGTGAATGGTGTGGTTCTGTTGCACATTGGTAAAAGTATAGAGAGCCGTGTGCGGTCCGGGAACACCATCAATAATTAATTGATCGCCGATATATCCAACGTTACCAACAATGGTGAAAGTCGTATCATCGCCGGCATTCACATACACCGTATCTGCCGGAGTTATCGAGCCACCAGGTCCACTTGTTGCAATGATGGTGTACACGGGGGCAGGAATCGTGTATGAGTAATTGACTCCCCCGTTATTGTCATGGTTGAGCGTGTACAAATCAAAATGAGTCGTTGGGTTCGACTTTGTCGTTGTGAAGACATAATATTCAACCGTTGTGCCGCCGACTTGCGGGAGAATCGCTGCACTACCTGCTTGTGAAGCAATGGTAATCCCCTGCAACGATGAAGTCGCCCAATTGTCCGTTGTATATCGGAGGTAGACAATCTCCTCTGGCGACAGTGGGCCATCAACAACTACACTGACTTCCACGGTGTCGGTGTCCGTTACAGAACCTGAGACCGGCGTCTGAGTTACCGAAAGAAAGTTGACCGGCACACCCGTGGTTGCCATCCAGATTGCCTTTGACGGGTTGTAGCCATTATCCCAAAAATTGACTGTGTAGTGCTTGCCATTGGCCAGCGTGACAGCATTATCAGGGCCGAAGTTGAAGCTGTAGTCTTGCACGGTGTCAATGATTACCCCGACACCAGCCCATTTGTTGGCGTATGGATTTCCCGGAACCGGGCCGCTTGTAAACAACCAGTTGTAGGTTCCTGCCGAAGTATCACCCCCGGCTGCTTGAATATTGATGAGTGTTCTGTATCGGGGAGTGGGAAGATCGCTGTTCAACAGAAACGTGCCGCCGCCCGTAATTCCCGCAAATGCCGGTTTGTTCGGTGGATTCGTAAAGCCATTGAAGTCTCCGGGCATATTCATCCCTTCCGGACCAAATATTTGTCCGAGTGATGATAAGGAAATACAGCAAAGAGCTGCAAGAGAGAGTAGAGCGCGTCGCATTGTAACCTCCAAACTAGAAGTGGGAAAAACAGAGTGCAGCATTGTATCGTTGTGTGTTATTTTATCAGAATCATTTTTTGTGTCCGGACATTCGCCAATTCGCCGGTTTCGATATTCTCAATAGTTGCGTGGTAGAAATACACACCGGAAGCGAGTGCCCCGGCCGTGAACTCAACCTTGCTCAACCCTTCATCAAATTCCTCCCGGTCAACCAGGGTCCCGATTTCCTGTCCAAGGATGTTGTACACCCTCACCGTTACCAAGGACGGTTCTAGCAACCGAATGGCAATGGTGGTCGCAGGATTGAACGGGTTCGGATAGTTTTGGTAAAGCTTTGCAGCAACAGGCACTTCCTCAAACTCTGCATCTTCAAACTCTTCATCATCTTCGGTGCGATCAGTTGTACGGGTTAATGTTCGCAGTGCCACCGTATCGACTTTGAGGAAAGGAACGTCCTCCACGTCGATGAGTCCGTTCAACACAAGCTGTCCGCCATGCTCAAAACGCATGGTGTCGAGAGGCGCTTCAAATGCCCGGTTGATATCATAGATTGCATTGTAGAGATCGAGATACTCCTGTTCATCACGCCCAATCCAATACGTCAATGCGGTGTCCGCTTTGGCGGAAATTTCAACGATGGATAATTCATCACACGGGTGGCCGTCGTTTTCGTACACCAGTTCTCCGAAACCGACCGGCGTTTTGCCCAACTGACTGGCTGCAATATTGAATTTCAACGCCACCATTTCTGCGAACAGCGAGTTGTTATGTTTTCTGGGTAGGAGTTTTGTGTGTTGTTTGAGAAGGAGGCGATCTCCATAATAATCAAAGCCACGCGGTTCATCCACATGCTTTCCTGTCCGGTCTTCCAGGGTCGCCTGCAAATAGTTGTAGGCGCTACCGGTACCACGGCGGAAATTCCACTTTGTCAGACGCACCCACGCGCGAATTGCGGCGGAATCTCTAATCGGCTTCCATTTTCCCGCTGCGACCTCTCCCATATATGCGATGCCGACGCGCATACCGCCGGCCTCGTCGCTCTCTGTAGCGCCGGGCTGGAACCCGCCCTGCACAACAGTCTCGGAAAGAAGATTTGCCCAGTTTGGCATCTGCCCTTTCCCGCGACGAACAGGTTTCAATACTCTTCCTCTCACAGGGTCTTTTGCGACAATGCTATCAGGGGAAAGTGTCAGATAGAGTGTCGATATCTTGAAGAATGCATCAATCGTGTGATTGGAAGTGACATTGGTGAAGGTGTACGCGCTAATCATGCCCAATGAACCACCATCCACCACTACACTATCCACCATGTAGCCGGGATCGGGAGTGATTGTGAATGAACGGCTTGCACCATAGGCAACGAGTACCGCTCCTGCGGGAAATATCGTGCCGTCGGGACCCGCTGTCGCAGTGATCGTAAAATATGTCTGCTGTACGTTGAAGATGTTGCTCGATCCGCTTTCTGTTCCTCCGGTCTTCTTTGCCGTTACAAACACATTCCCTGGAGCGCCGTAGGTGATAGTGTGCGAGGAAAGGAACCCGGCGCTGAATGTCGCGGTTACTCCGCCTCCGGAAAGAAACGTCCCGGTCGTTGTAATATCGGCGGTCCCCGTAAATGAAGTCACCGTGTTATTGAACGCATCACGCGCAGTCACCTGGATGTTGAACGGTACGCCAACTGCCTGGGTGTCAATGGCACCGCCACCGGCGGCCTCGACGAGGAAGTTCGACAGCGGGCCCGGATCCACATCAAACGCGTTGCTGATGCCGTTCTCAGGTCCCCCCGTCACGGTTGCGGTAATCGTAAAGTTGCCAACATTTGAGATCGCAACGTTATGGCCCGTCAGTATCCCGGAGGTAAACGCAGCAGTCGTACCTCCACCGGATGACAGTGTACCGCTTGATGTGATGTCCACGGTACCGGCGAAAGCAGTGATTGTATTGTTCAGTGCATCACGGGCTGTCACTTGTACACCAAACAAGGTTCCCGCTGTTTGTGTACCGATAACACCGCCGCCGTTCGCCTCAACAAGGAAGTTGTTCAGAGCTCCGGCATCGACAGTAAATGCATTGCTGGTGCCTGTTTCGGGACCGATGGAATTTGTTGCAGTAATCGAGAATGAACCGGTATTTGATATCGTTACACCGTGCGATGAAAGCACACCGGCCGTGAATGAAGCAGTCGTGCCAGCGCCGGAGGATAAGGTGCCGGTAGATGTAATATCCACCGTCCCGCCAAATGCGGTAACAACATTGTCATTCACATCAAGCGCTGAAATCTGAATATTAAAAGCGGTTCCCGCTGTCTGCGAGGGTATGATACCGCCGCCGGCAATTTCCACGGCAAAATGATCAAGAGATCCTGACCCGACAGTGAAGCTGTTGCTCGTTCCATTCTCGAGGCCAAGAGTGTTGGTCGCTGTGATGGTAAAACTGCCGGTATTGGAAATCGTCACACTATGAGAAGGGAGTGTACCGGCTGTGAATGCCGGCGTTGTTCCTGCTCCTGATGACAGAGTCCCGGATGAGCTAATATCCACCGTCCCGACAAATGCTGTAACGGTATTGTTGAAGGCATCACGCGCCGTTATCTGGATGTTAAATGGAACACCCGCCGTTTGCGTGGCGATGAGCCCTCCCCCGACTGCTTCCACGAGGAAGTTATCGAGAACGCCGGGGTCAACAGCAAATGAATTGCTCGTCCCTGTTTCGGCACCAAGCGTGTTCGTCGCGGTGATTGTGAAGTTCCCGGTATTCGATATCGTAACGCTATGCGAAGCAAGTACACCAGCAGTAAATGCTAATGTTGTGCCGCCCCCGGAAGAGAGCGTCCCGGTGGAAGTGATATCAACCGTACCTGCAAATGCCGTTACCGTGTTATTGAATGCATCACGCGCAGTCACCTGAACACTGAAGGGAGTACCCGCAGTCTGCGCCGGAATCGGACCACCACCGGAGGTTTCCACGAGGAAACTACTCAGCGCGCCGGAGTTCACCGTGAAGACATTGCTTATCCCGTTCTCGGCACCGAGGGTATTCGTGGCAGTAATGGAGAAATTCCCGGTGTTTGAAATGGTAACACTATGCGAAGCAAGCACGCCGGCAGTGAATGCCAGAGTAGTGCCTCCACCGGCAGAGAGAGTTCCCGATGATGTGATGTCCACCGTTCCAATAAATGAGGTCGCTGTATTATTGAACGCGTCACGGGCAGTCACTTGAATATTGAACGGCGTGCCCGCTGTTTGCGTTGCGACAGGTCCGCCGCCGGAAGCCTCGACAAGGAAATTATCAAGTGCACCGGCGTTCACTGTAAAGGAATTACTCGTTCCATTCTCCACACCCAACGTGTTGGTAGCGGTAATAGTCGTGCTTCCGGACGAGGTGATCGTAACGCTGTGCGACGAAAGAACGCCCGCTGTGAATGCGAGTGTTGTACCACCCCCGGCAGAGACTATTCCCGACGAGGTGATGTCCACAGTACCGGTGAACGAGGTGACAGTGTTTCCACCCGCGTCGCGTGCAGTAACCTGAATGTTAAACGGAGATCCCGCGGTCTGTGTACCAATCGCACCACCACCTGCAGCTTCAACGAGAAAGTTGCTCAGCGGCCCAACATTTACTGTAAAGAGGTTGCTGGTTCCGGTTTCTGCACCCAGCGTATTCGTTGCAGTGACATCGAAACTCCCGGTATTTGATATTGTCACATTATGTCCTGCAAGCACTCCAGCCGTGAATGCAGTCGTCGTGCCTCCACCCGCCGATAACGTACCGGAGGAGGTAATGTCTACCGTGCCACCAAATGCCGTGACTGTGTTACCCAGTGCATCGCGCGCTGTCACTTGAATCGCAAATGATGTTCCTGCATTTTGTGTGGGAATCACTCCGCCACCGTTCGCTTCAACCAGGAAATCTGCCAATGCACCGGCATTTACCGTGAAACTGTTGCTCGATCCCGTTTCCGGGCCACTGCTATTCGTGGCTGCTATGCTGAATGAGCCGGTATTGGAAATAGTCACGCTGTGCGATGAGAGAACGCCGGCAGTGAGCGCAGCCGTCGTCCCGCCACCTGCAGACAATGTTCCGGAGGAGGTAATATCAACTGTTCCGGTGAATCCTGTCACGGTATTGCTGAATGCATCACGCGCTGTTACCTTGATATTGAATGGGGTTCCGGCCACTTGTGTGGCGATGGCACCTCCGCCAGCAGCTTCAACAAGGAAATTGTCCAGGGCAGCAGCATTGACGGTAAACGCGTTGCTTGTTCCCGTTTCGGGACCGCTGCTGTTCGTTGCGGAAATGGTGAAGCTCCCCGTATTCGTTATCGTAACACTGTGAGACGTTAGAATGCCACCCACAAACGATAGAGTCGTTCCACCTCCCGAAGAGAGAGTTCCGGTTGAGGTGATGTTAACGGTTCCCGTAAATCCAGTGACCGTGTTATTCCCGATATCCTGCGCTGTTACCTTGATGCTGAAAGGCACACCTGCCGTTTGCGTTCCGATCGCTCCTCCGCCAACCGCTTCAACAAGGAAGTGATCAAGTCCGGCGGGATTGACGGCAAAGGTGTTGCTCGTACCGAACTCGGTGAAACCTGTTCGCGTCGCGGTAATATCGAACGAGCCGGAACTGGAGATAGTGACACTGTGTGATGCGAGGACTCCGGCGACAAATGCCGCTGTGGTCCCTGAGCCGGACGACAGCGTCCCGCTTGAGGTGATATCCACTGTTCCGGTGAAGGATGTTGCGGTATTGTTGAATGCATCACGGGCCGTTACTTTGATGCTGAACGGCGTCCCGGCCGACTGCGATGGAATTGAACCGCCACCTGCCGCTTCGACAAGAAAATTATCCACTGCACCGGCATTGACCGTGAACGCATTGCTCGTACCGAATTCGGTGAAGCCTGTTCGTGTCGCTGTGATTGTGGTGCTTCCGGTATTTGTAAGCGTCGCACTATGAGAACTCAATACACCGCTTGAGAACACTGCCGTCGTTCCACCACCTGCAGACAAGGTACCGGAAGAAGTAACATCAACCGTTCCGACAAACGACGTTACAGTATTATTGAAAACATCCTGCGCAGTTACTTTGATGGAAAAAGGAGTGCCCGCTGTCTGAGTGAGGATGTTCCCGCCGCCGGAGGACTCCACCAGGAAATGATCAAGTGATGCCGGATTTACGGTAA
>CAZIHJ010000024.1:0-12801 GCA_964538485.1 uncultured Chitinophagales bacterium
TTGGTGTGGTTATGGACGCGGGAAAAGCAACGATCTACAATCCGGGAGCACATGGCTTTAGCGAAGTGTTGTACGCGTTCACTTCTATGGGTAATAACAACGGCAGTGCCTTTGCAGGCCTCGGTGCAAACAATCCATTCTACAACCTTACCGGTGGTATTGCAATGCTCATCAGTCGTTATTGGCTTGCAGTCCCGACACTGGCGCTCGCGGGTTCGCTCGCAAGCAAAAAGCTCGTTCCGGCAAGCGAGGGAACGCTGCCGACGCATACACCGCTGTTCATCTTTTGGCTGATTGCAATTGTGCTCCTCGTCGGCGCGCTCAACTTTCTGCCGGCTCTGGCATTGGGGCCCATTGTCGAACACTTCTTGATGGGGCAATAACATGCCAACGGGAATGAAGGAAGACAAACACATGGCAACGACAGAACAACTCAAGAACAAGCCCATCGCTTTGACCGGAGAGATGTTTCGTCGCGCATTGGGCGACTCGTTCAAGAAATTGAACCCACGCTTGATGGTTCGTAACCCGGTGATGTTCGTTGTAGAAGTCGGCAGCATACTGACCACGGCACTATGGTTTCAGTCGCTTCTCGGTGCAGACGAGGCCCAGGCATGGTACATCGGCAGCATCTCTGTTTGGCTCTGGTTCACCGTCCTTTTTGCAAACTTCTCCGAAGCGTTGGCAGAAGGTCGGGGGAAGGCACAAGCCGATGCGTTGAGACGTGCGCGTAAGGACATCAGCGCAAAAAAATTGAACGCTCCGCACCACGGTTCGGCCTTTGAGGTCGTTGCATCGTCTGCACTGCGCAAAGACGATGTGTTTCTCGCTGAGGCGGGAGACACCATCCCTGCCGACGGCGAGGTGATTGAAGGAGTCGCCTCAGTTGACGAGAGTGCCATCACAGGTGAAAGCGCCCCGGTGATTCGTGAGTCTGGCGGTGATCGAAGTGCAGTTACAGGCGGCACCCGCGTGCTTTCCGATTGGCTTGTGATTCGGTTGACGGCGGAATCCGGTGGCGGTTTCCTCGACAGGATGATCAAACTCATTGAAGGCGCAAAGCGGCAGAAGACCCCGAACGAAATTGCTCTCAATATTCTTCTGGCGGCATTCACAATCATTTTTCTCGTCGTGTGCGTAACGCTTCTGCCATTCTCCCTCTTCAGTGTTGCAGCGGCCGGACAGGGAACCCCTATCACCGTAACTGTGCTGGTTGCCCTGCTGGTGTGCCTCATCCCGACAACCATTGGCGGGCTTCTCTCGGCCGTTGGCATTGCAGGAATGGATCGCATGATTCGACATAACGTCATTGCCACCTCCGGTCGGGCAATTGAAGCTGCCGGCGATGTTGACGTCCTGTTGCTCGACAAGACAGGAACAATCACCCTCGGAAACCGCATGGCGACAGAGTTCACCGTTGCACCCGGAATCACAAACGAACGCCTCGCCGATGCCGCACAACTCGCATCACTCGCAGACGAGACCCCTGAAGGCCGTTCGATCGTCGTTCTTGCAAAAGAGAAGTATGGACTTCGTGGTCGCGAGGTACATGAGATAGCCGCACAGTTCGTTCCGTTCAGCGCTCAGACACGCATGAGCGGCGTTGATATTCAAGGTGCCGATCCACTGTCAAGACGAATCATCCGGAAAGGCGCCGCTGACTCCATCAAGAAGTACATCGAACAGCAGGGGGGCATATTCCCTGCCGCCATTCAACAGACGGTGCAGGATATAGGCAGAGCCGGTGCAACTCCCCTGGTTGTCGTTGAAAACAAGGAAGTTCTTGGTGTGATTCAGTTAAAAGACATAGTCAAAGGCGGAATCCGGGAACGGTTTGCCCATCTGCGGAAAATGGGAATTAAGACGGTGATGATTACCGGCGACAACAAACTCACCGCAACAGCCATTGCAGCCGAAGCTGGAGTTGACGACTTCCTCGCCGAGGCAAAACCGGAAGACAAGCTGAAACTCATTCGCGAGTATCAACAAGGCGGGCGTCTTGTCGCCATGACCGGAGATGGGACGAACGACGCGCCAGCGCTTGCTCAGGCAGATGTTGCCGTGGCAATGAACACCGGTACACAGTCTGCCCGCGAAGCAGCGAACATGATCGATCTCGACAGCAACCCGACGAAGTTACTGGAGATTGTGGAGATCGGCAAACAACTCCTTATGACAAGGGGAACGCTTACAACATTCAGCATTGCCAACGACGTTGCAAAATATTTTGCCATTATCCCCGCAGCATTTGCAACGACATATCCCGCGTTGAACGCGTTAAACATCATGGGCCTCGCAACGCCGGAGAGCGCCATCCTTTCGGCTGTGATCTTCAACGCTTTAATTATTGTTGCGTTGATTCCGTTGGCGCTAAAAGGAGTGAAGTATCGTCCGGTGAGCGCAGTGCAATTGCTACGAAGGCACCTGCTGATCTATGGTGTAGGGGGATTGATAGTTCCATTTGTAGGGATCAAAGCAGTGGATATGGTTCTTGTCGTATTGCGGTGGGTATGAAACTCGATGACGTTTCTTACTGGTCAAGTGGAACGAACAATACTACAGCCGAACACGGCATGTCATTCCTCGTGTTGTTCCGGGAGTCCGTCCGGCAATTCTCATCAGCAGATATGGCATAACGAATATCACACTGGACACCATAGACAATCGCGACTGGACTCCCCGGGTTCATATTGAGAGTCAGGAGCTCCTCACACAACAGGCAATGCTTCTCGTTCTCGACGACATTTGTTCTGTCAACGAACGGTTCGGCACAAAGATCCACATGACGAACAGCAACTGGCGATAGGGGTCCCGCCAAAGAACCTCTCTTTTTCCGCTGGAATTGGAGCGACTCCGCGGCTGTTTCGGGCCTTCGCAAGAAGGCCAGTGGTCAACTCTTTATGTTTTCTTTATCCTGCCGCCCCTTTTCTCCCAGGATTCTCTGACTTCCGTTTCATACATTACAGCATGGAAACCAACACCCGCCCCGACCCCGACGCTCTCCTTCACGCGCTGAAGAAGGAAGAGCATCAGGCAACGAAGGCAAAACTCAAGATCTTCTTCGGCATGTGTGCCGGTGTGGGGAAGACATACGACATGCTCAAATCGGCACACGAGGCAAAGGCCAAAGGCATCGCCGTGGTCATCGGTGTTGTGGAGACGCACAAGCGCCCGGAGACCGAAGCACTGCTTGGCGGGCTTCCCATCATCCAGCGCAGGAAGGTCGAGTACAAGGGGACAACGTTGGAGGAGATGGACCTCGACGCCATCATCGCCCGAAAACCGCAGCTCGTCCTCGTCGATGAGCTTGCCCACACGAATGCCCCGGGCAGCCGCCACACGAAGCGCTACCAGGATGTTCTGGAGTTACTCGATAATGGCATCGACGTTTATGCAACACTGAACGTTCAACACCTTGAAAGCCGCGCCGACACGGTCGCGCAGATTACCGGCGCGATTGTCCATGAGACCGTGCCGGACTCCATCTTCGAGCTGGCGGATTCGGTCGAGATTATCGACATCCCTCCCGATGAACTGCTGAAGCGCCTCACCGAGGGGAAAGTGTACACCCCGGAACGTTCACAACGGGCGATTGAAAGCTTTTTCCGTCCGGGAAACCTGACGGCCCTGCGCGAGATGGCGCTGCGACTCGTTGCCGAGCGGGTGGATCATCAGTTGCGTGACTATATGCAGACCAAGCAAATTGCCGGACCGTGGAAATCCGGCATGCGCCTGCTCGTCGGCATCAGCGCAAGCCCGCACAGCGTCTCGCTCATTCGTTGGGCTCGTCGCATGGCATACACGATGGATGCGACATGGATTGCCGTATACGTTGAGACCGCAGGAACGTTGACGGACGCTACGAAAGCCCAGCTCGCAAAAAACATCACTCTTGCCCGCGAATTGGGAGCCGAGATCGTCACCACTGCAGACGAGAACATCGCCGAAGCGCTTGTCCGTGTTGCACGACAGCAAAACGCAACGCAGCTCCTTGTCGGCAAACCTCGCCGTACATTCTCGTTCAGGAAAAGCCTTCTGGATCAGGTGATCGAGCGGAGCGGCGATCTTGACGTGTATGTCATAGGCAATGAAGAGATGGCGTCCACCCGAAGAGCCATCCGTATTCCGGAGATTCATTCGGGTGGACTACAGTACGCAGTTGCGGCTGGGATCGTAGGCATTGTGGCGCTTCTTTCGTATCCTCTCAGCCCGATCATCGGCTATCAAACCGTGTCGTTGATTCTGTTGCTTACAGTCGCTCTTCTTTCACTGACACTGGGAGCAGGTCCGGTTCTTCTTGCAGCAGCAATCAGCGCACTTGTCTGGAACTATTTCTTCATCCCTCCCCAGTTTACCTTTGCCATCGGTATGGCGCAGGACATCCTGATGTTTGCTGCGTACTTTGCTATTGCAGCGGTTACGGGCACGCTGACAGCTCGCATCCGTGCACGGGAGAAAGCCCTGCGATCCCGTGAGGAACGTGCTGTTGCCTTGTACACGCTGACACGGGATCTCTCCAGCGCGCCAAACCAGGACGAAGTGGCGAAGGCGGCTGTCGCCAACATCCGGAAGTTCTTTAACGCAGAAGTGGCCGTGTTCCTGAGTGAACCGGATGGTGATGTGTTCACAAAGGCCCACGGCGAAAGCACGTTCGTGGTGGACGAAAAGGAATTCAGCGTTGCGGCCTGGGTATACTGGAATGAGAAGAAGGCGGGGAAATTCACGGAGACCCTTCCCTTCGCTTCTGCAACGTACTTTCCCATGTCGGGACCGCGCTACCCGCTTGGCGTTATCGGGGTGAAGCCCGCGTCAAACGAACGCTTCACTATTGATCAAGAAACGCTGTTGGAGAACTTTATTCGCCAGATCGCCTCGACTCTTGAACGGGAACAATTGAACGACCTCACCCGCAGATCCCTGGTGGTGGCCGAATCCGAACGGCTCTACAAAAATCTGTTTGATTCCATCTCGCACGAATTCAAAACGCCCATCGCTACTATTCTTGGTACCGCGGAACAACTCTTACGCCATCCTTCTACCGGATCCGGCGAAGCCGCTCTCCAGGAAATGCATGAGGCCGCGGAACGACTCAATCGGCTTGTGGCCAACCTGCTCGACATGACCCGCGTCGAATCAGGACGTCTCAAGCCGAAGCTCGATTGGGTGGATGTGGGGGACCTGGTTGCAACAACCGTGAGAAAACTCGAGGGGGACCTGAAGGACCACCATGTGAGCCGCCACGCACAGGCAGAGATACCTCTTGTGCGACTCGATTTTGGACTCATGGAACAAGCGTTGGCGAATATCTTGCATAACGCAATTGTCCATACTCCGGCCGGCACCAACATTGAGATCAACACCGGTACGAATGAAAAAGAATGCGTGATCGACATTGTTGACAATGGTCCGGGCGTTCCTGCAGAAAGCGCAAACAGGTTGTTCCAGAAATTCTTTCGGGTACAGGGTGCAAAGTCCGGGGGAACTGGTTTGGGACTTTCGATCGCAAGAGGGTTTGTTGAAGCACATGGCGGAACCATCGCATTCGAGAATCGAAGCACGGGCGGCGCGCGGTTCACAATTCGCATTCCAATAACAACTCTCGACCAGCATGTCCGGCCAGAGTAACCCTCTTCATATCCTTGTCATCGACGATGAAATCCAGATCCGGCGACTTCTGCAACGAACCCTGGAACAGGCGGAGTACAAAGTATTCACGGCAGGATCAGGAGAAGAAGGGCTGACACGCGCAGGAATGGACCGACCGGAGTTGGTCATTCTCGACCTCGGGCTTCCTGATATGGATGGTGTGGAGGTATTGAAACGACTGCGTGAATGGTCGAGTGTCCCCGTTCTTATTCTCTCAGTGCGGGATTCGGAGGAAACAATTATTAGCGCGCTTGACAGTGGGGCCGATGATTACCTCACGAAACCATTTCGGACCGGGGAATTGCTGGCGCGGGTGAGGACTGCGCTCAGGCACTGGCACACTGCCGACAAGTCTTCCCCATTTGTGTTCGGCGCGCTCTCTGTCGACCTGTCAGCACGAACCGTGAAGAAGAATGACGAGTTGGTAAGACTTACCGGTACGGAGTATGCTCTGCTGGCGTTGTTCGTGCGCAATGCCGGACGCGTGCTCACGCATAAGCACATCCTCGAGCAGATTTGGGGACCAGCGTTTGCGGAGGAAACCCAGTACACTCGTGTATATGTCGGTCAGTTGAGAAAGAAGTTGGAAGAAAGGCCGGATCAACCCCGGCTGTTTATCTCCGAGGCGGGAGTGGGATATCGGTTGGCGGTGGAAGAATAGAGGATCTACTCCCTCCCTCCTTTTAATATTTCATTCGTCAGATTCAATATCGGTTGGGTGCTGCGGTAGTTCTCCTCCAGCTTGATGAGCTTGCAACCCGGAAATTCCTCCGGAAAATCCAGGATGTTGCGCACCGTTGCACCCCGGAAAGAATAAATCGACTGCGCATCATCACCCACCACCATCACGTTGCGATGTTTGCTTGCAAGTAGTCGCACAATCTCCGCCTGAATCTTGTTCGTGTCCTGGTATTCATCCACCATGATATACTTGTAGCGATCACACAACGTGTTGCGCGCCATCTCATTGTCGCGCAAGAGCTTCCGCAGGATCACCAGCATGTCGTCATAATCCATCAAGTTGTGCCGGGCCTTGTACTCCTCGTACGCTTTCTGGAGATTCTGAATCTCTTCAAGCAACTCTTGAAAATGCGGATAATCCTGCTTCAACACTTCCTGCAGTGTCTGGACTGTATTGACAGACCGGGAGAACATGTCAAAGAGCGTCTGTTTGCGCGGGAATCGTTTTTCTTTGGTATCGAATTTCATTCGCGTTCGTAACAGGTTCACAACATCCTCCGCGTCTCCCTGATCGAGAATCGTAAATGATGCATCAAACCCCACGAGTGGCGCATACTGCCGCAACACGATATTGGCAAACGCATGGAATGTCCCCCCGGCAACATTCTCACACCGGGAATCGAGTAACATGGTTGCCCGGCGCAACATTTCTTGTGCCGCTCTGCGTGTAAACGTCAGCAGCAAGATCGCCTCGGGTTTGACCCCGAGTTCAACCAGGTACGCGACGCGATACGTAATCGTGCGGGTCTTTCCGGTTCCAGCACCCGCGATAATGAGATGAGGACCATCCACGGATGTCGCCGCTTCGTATTGCGCGGCATTCAACTCGTTCTTGTAATCAATGTGAAAACGCTGCGGGGCAACCGGTACATCGTCCGTGTGCGGCGGCTTTTTCAGTGTGTACTTTTTCATGGTTCGCTGATCCGTTCCCTCATTCTTCTCATGACAACCCTCATAGTCGGTCTGCCGGATACTGATCGAGAGCATCCAGTATACCTTCAATTGTCTTGGGTGAATTTCCTTCTGCACGATTGTTCACGTAGACGTACAGCGAGCGACCTTCATCAAGACACTTCCTGACCGCCTCAATAATTCCCAGCCGAATCTCCGGATTCTCCTCCCTGATCCTGTCATACGGCTGAAACATCTCGACGGCTTGTTCATACGTGCGACCGGTCTTGAGGAGGGCACGCGCAACCGAGAACGGGGCTGCTAATACACCCGCGAGTTGAATTTGATTGAGAATCGAAGGCATGCGGGTCCAGTTGTTCAACACGTGGGCCACGCCATGTGATGCGAGCATCACGAAGTATTCATTCGTAAGGAATTCACTGTTGCGCAACTCTATCGCATACTCATATCCCTTGGGCAATCTCTCCAGAAACGCACTCACCTTTTCAATCAACGTTTCGACAGTAACACCTGTACTGGGATGGAAACTGGAGAATTCAAAAATGATGGCCCCGCGCTTGGTTTTCAAGGCTTCTATCGGTTTGAGGAATGCATCTTCAAACAACTCCACATTCAGGAAATCCGGGTTCTGCGTTCCGGCGTTGGATCCATAGCGCGGAATGTTCGGGTAACGCTTGATGGTAATGCGATCGGTGACTTTGAGCGATAGTTTGAAATGATCGGTCATTTGATCATGAATCACCCGCATCTTCTCTTCTTTGGGAAAGTCGTACAGTGCAAAATCGGCAGTGACCGTGGGAAAGAGCTCGGAGAACTCGGCAAGACACTCCTGCTCAAATGCCTTTTTGGACGGATACTGTCTGGTGTAGATGAGATCCTTCCAACCCGCGTATTTCCACGACGATGTACCGAAACGGATCCCCTTGCTTGCCCATCGGTGAATCCGCTCTTTGTTACGGGCAACATACTCGGAGACCGGAATCTGCGGAATACTCTCTTCGCCAAACAATGATAATGTGGTATCCGGCTTTTTGCGTGACATCTACGCGACAATAATCGGGACGATGGTGACAAGGGTCCACAACAACCACAGGGCGCTCACCAGAACGAGAACCTTGACGAAGTCCCGTTCGAAGAACACGGAAAGTCCGTTGCTTACAACCCACAATTCCCACAATGTAAAAATATTAACCGAGGAAAGAACAAGGAACGCCTTGCTTTCAATATTGTCCAGGAGCAACATTCCCGGACTTGGAGACGCGAAGATTGACCCTGTTGCGACAACGAGTATAGCTGAAACGATCCGTTCAAGGACACCAATGAGAAACGTAAGCCCGATGATCTCGAGGACCTTTTTGTACGATACACTCCGGCCTAAGACGGAACGACCCAATTGCCACACAATGAATCCCACCGCGAATAGTGTGATGAATGAGGTGAGCGCGATGCCCACAAGCTGCGTCAGGACGAAGTATGAATTGCCGGGAGTGATAAACAGCTTCAGCCAATCGGCTTGTTGGCGTGTGATTGTTCCATCGGCAATATACCGTTCCAATTGCGGCTGAAATTCCTCTTCGCCTAACGCACGCAAATGAGCAGCAGGTGCCGGTTGACTCACAATAATCTGCGTACACACCATTGAGCACACAATATACAGAACCACCGGCAGGAGCCAGTATGCCCGAACAGGAATGTTCTCCTGAATTGAAGAAAATGCCCGCCAGGGGGCGACCAGAATATCCAGGTACACTCCGGTTATTGACGGCTCCGGGTGTAATTGTGGTGAATCTTCGTGCATGATTGGTCAACGGTTCATGAAAGAATAACGTGCACAAACAAGATACGAAGCAGTCGGTTTGATTCCAACGCACCAGCAGGAATACACTTCGCAATGCTTCCGTAAGTCTGTACACTCATCCCTTGATTTCTTATCTTTCATCAACACCTACAAAACTGGAGTTCTGAAAATGACTATGAGAGTCTTGATCACATTTCTCTTCGTACTGGCGCTAGTCTCTTGTTCCAAAAAGGATCAACAATCCACGGAACTTGTCACCTTCCCACTGAAGGGAGAGGTCGTGGCCATCGACACTGCAGCGATGCGTATCACGATCGACCACGAAGAGATTCCGGACTACATGATGGCCATGACGATGCCGTTCAAGATAAAGAACCGGCAACTGTTTGGTGGTGTCCATGTCGGCGATACAGTGCAGGGTGTACTCGCCGTTTCGCGAACGGAAAGCTGGCTGGAAACATTCACCGTTGTGGGAAAAGGCGAACCACCAAGCCGGGAACTTGTGGAGGGAACGCTGCTCGCGAAGGTGTTCAATGTCGGTGACATTATGCCGAACGACGTCCTCCAGAACCAGGAACAGAAGCCGATACGACTCAGTGATTTTCGCGGGAAGGCCGTGGCTGTAACGTTCATCTACACCCGCTGCCCACTGCCGGATTTCTGTATTCGCATGAGTGACCACTTTGCCAAACTTCAGAAGATTCTGCAGCGCGACAAGTCACTGAATGGCAAGTGGCATTTGTTGACCATAAGCTTCGATCCGCAATTCGACACCCCGAAGGTATTGAAAGACTACGGAAAGAGTTATGCCGCGGAATTCTCAACGTGGGATTTTGCAACGGCAGATATGAAGATCGTCATGAAGTTTGCCGACGGGCTTGGTTTAACCCTTGCTGACGACGAGGGACTTATTGCGCACAATCTGCGAACGGTACTGGTTGACACGGAAGGGAAAATCGTCCGGGTCATCAACGGCAATGAATGGACACCCGACGAGGTTGCAAAAGAAATACAGGGCATTGTAGATTAGCGAGCTGCTCCACACTGGTTTTCACCTCGCCTCACTTCACAATAAATATCCGGTAGTCTCTCGGCTCCAGGGCAAGAACGGCTTGCTCGCGAGTTTCCTTTGTTATCTCAATCAGGTCGCCGCTGAAATAATCCTTCAACGTCAGGACGGATTGGCCTGGCGCGAGCTGATCGAGAGGAGTACTGATACTCGTGAACCGTGGCTCGGAGGAGAAATTCAACACTACCATGA
This sequence comes from uncultured Chitinophagales bacterium, assembly GCA_964538485.1. Lineage (GTDB taxonomy): Bacteria > Bacteroidota > Ignavibacteria > UBA10030 > UBA6906 > JBJXHC01. Next base: position 10,359 of record CAZIHJ010000024.1, read on the forward strand.
TCTTATCCTTGCCTGCAATTCTCGCGAACGCATAGACATCCTGATCGTGTGTTGACGCAAGCCGGATCATCTCTCCACGCGTCAACGCCTTGTTCGTCTTGCGAAGGGCAAACAGCCGCTTGTTGAGTTCCCCGATTTCACGGGAACGGGTCCAGTCAATATCGACTTTCTCGAATAGCTCCAGTCTCTTGTCATTTGCCACCTCTTCACCAGCATAGAGAAGCGGAACACCCGGGATGGTATTGACCAGAACCGTGCTCAACTTCACTCCGTCCAGACCGAATTTTGTCACCGCAGGTGCATCCCACGCGTTTTTATCGTGATTCGTGTTAAATCGCATCCGCAATGCACCGGTGGGAAACTGCAACACTTCCGCCTTGAATATCTCGTCAAGTATGGTCACCGACCTTCTTGCGTTCAGCAACGGATCGAGAGCATCGTAGACACCCCATGAGTAGGTAAGGTCGAATGCCTTCATGTGATGCTCGGGCAATGTTCCTTCGGAGAGCATCATCACGGGCTTGATCTTGTTGAGGCGACCCCGCACATCTTCCCAGAAATCCGTCGGCACCAATTCCGCGACATCGCAACGGAACCCGTCGATGCCGACGTCCTTCACCCACCAGCGCATCATATCGATGATGTACTTCCGCAACTCCGGCTTGGAATAATCCAAATCGGCCACGTCACTCCAGTCGGGGTTCGGGGGGACGATATTTCCTTTGCCGTCCTTCGTGTACCAATCAGGATGTTCCGTGATAAGTTTGTTATCCCACGCAGTATGATTGATGACGAGATCGATGATCAGCTTCATCCCCTGTTTGTGGACGGCGTTCAGGAGTTTCTTGAAATCCTTCATCGTCCCGAACTCCGGATTGACGTCGTAGAAGTCCTTCACTGAATACGGACTACCGAGGGATCCCTTGCGGTGCTTCTCTCCTACCGGATGCACCGGCATGAGCCAGAGAACTGTTACACCGAGATCCTTCAACTCCGGCAACCGCTTTTCAAGTCCGGCAAATGTCCCTTCTTTTGAAAATGATCGCAAGTAGACTTCATAAATAACCGCGTCTCTCACCCAGTCAGCGCTTTTCAACGCGGGCTTGCCATAATACGGACTCTTCAGCAGATCATCGAGGTGTTTGGTTTCAACAAGTGTGATCGGCTTGTAGATTCCACCGCCGCCGGCATAGTCCATCACCTGAACGACAATGGAATTCTCACCGTTGCGCAGTGCGGTGCTGACATCAACAGCAAAGGGATCGCTGTAGCCGGTATGGCTCCCGACTTCGATGCCATTCACCCACACGGTCGCGTCATCATCAACGCCGGCAAAATGGATACTCATAGGTTCTGCGGTCTTCTCGAACGTGAACTTACGGAAAAACCAGCCAAGCCCGTCGTATGTCGCAAGGCCGGGATACCCCTCCCAGAACCGCGGAGTCTCAACACTCACCCAATTCGAGCGATCGTGTTCATCGGCGAACCATTTATCATTGAAGCCGGTCTTTCCACTATCGGCTTTGAACATCCATGTGCCATCAAGTGATATCTTCATCGACGCCGTTTGGGAATACATCGGAGACTTCATAAGAATACACGCTGTAATGAGGAGAAAAACCCGGGTTGGCATGTTCAGGTATTCATTATTGAATGATTTGAGATTGGGTTAAAGAGTAAGAAATTTGGCAAGGAAGAGCAAACGGGGGTTGAGTTCATAGAGTTTGTCAGGGAAGAGTGTCGATCAGGGTGAATATTGAGACCGTACAGTCTTTTTCCAGCTTCGCGCTCACTGGTTTTTGGCAGCATGAAGGATTACATTTGATTCCACAATCCAGAGGTGAACCATGAAAAAGCTCTTGGGAATTATTCTCTGTTGCATTGCGGTACTGGCCCTTGCCGGATGTGACGAGTTGATAAATATCTGGACCGGTGGTGGAGGGAACAGCGTTCCCATCGTATCGTATCCGATGCGGGTGGGAAATTGGTGGACAATGGACCATGCGTACGTCACATATAATTTTCGTCCGATTGATACAACATTTCAATTTCAACCCGATTCATTCCATTACATCAATAATGTAGAAGTAACCGGGCAATTGCGGATCTCCAGAATCCCCGGAACGCCCGGTGACTCGATCACCGTTACAGAAATCAGAGCCATGGAGGCCGGATCCTCCGGCTATTCTTACTATACACAATCGGCTGAGGGGTTGTTCCTGCATGGCTATATTTTCGGCGCGTTGTCTCTCCCCCGCCCGCAGGGCGAACCATTCTCGTTCACGATTGCCGGGCGCACCTTTCCCTCGTTACGAGAGTTAACGAAGTTCATGGAGTCGCCCAGACGACTGGACGGACAGGATTCCCTCACGAGAGAGTATCCTCCTCTCACCGCGATCAGGTACCCGCTTCGGACAGGAGATCAGTGGACGTACAGAGAAAA
>CAZIHJ010000024.1:12901-26467 GCA_964538485.1 uncultured Chitinophagales bacterium
CCCGCGGCGCCTCACCATATTGGTTGTTGCTTGCTGCTCATTGATCATTTAGTCGCCTTCCCCTGGTTTGCTACCGCCTGCATCTTCGCCTTGATCGCTGCTTCATCACCAAGGTACCGATGGCTCAGTGGTTTCAGGTTATCGTCCAATTCGTACAAGAGCGGCACGCCGGTCGGAATATTCAATCCGGTGATTTCATTGTCTGAGATGTTATCAAGGTACTTCACAAGTGCACGCAGACTGTTGCCATGTGCAGCAATAACGACACGCTTCCCAGCTTTGATAGTCGGGGCGATGACCTCATGCCAGTACGGAAGAAAGCGGTCAACAGTATCCTTGAGACACTCGGAAAGGGGGATATCTTTGGGATCCATGTTCTTGTACCGGGGATCGCTTGCCGGATACATCGGATGTGAGCGTTCCAGCGCCGGCGGACGGATATCATAGCTCCTGCGCCAGATGTGGACCTGTTGCTCACCGTACTTTGCCGCCATCTCGGCCTTGTTAAGTCCTTGCAACGCGCCGTAGTGTCGTTCGTTCAATCGCCACGAGTGGTGAATCGGAATCCACATCATGTCCATTTCATACAGCGTCAGCCAGAGTGTGCGGATTGCGCGCTTGAGCATGGATGTGTAGGCAACATCAAAGGCGAGATCTTCGGCTTTTAGTATGCGACCGGCAGCTCGCGCTTCCTCAAGTCCCTTCGGAGAAAGGTCCACGTCCACCCAACCCGTGAACCGATTTTCAAGATTCCACTGTGATTCACCATGACGGAGAAGGATCAGTTTGTGCATTGTGATGATTCCTTTGATTTCATATTTCGTAAGAGGCGTCTACAGAGTAGGGAATTCGGTATGGAAGTTCAAGACGCCGCGCTTCACTCTCCGGGCCCGAAGAAGAATACAGCCACCAGAATCGCCAGCGCTCCATATTGCAGTATCATCTTCCAACGTGGTGACTCACGCTTGATCCTTCCCCAACTGTACGCAAGTGCGTACATGAGTACGAAGAGAATGATCGTTGTAACGATGGCTTCGCCATATCCGAATGTGTTACCGACGTATCTGAAGAAATTGAACTGAGCGAAATCACCATAAAGAAGAAGCAGGTGCGTCGTGTAGACAATGAGTGACTCGCGTCCTATCAGCGTCACCACCGATGATGGTGAAACCCCTTTTCGTTTCTCAAAGAAGAACATCATGCCGCACAGCAACATTACAAGCCCCAATCGTACAAAATAAAAACTCGGACTGAATCTCCAGTAGTCATACGTCGGGTAGATGTTCAACGCAATAGGATGGATCAGAAATGAAACACCGATCAACACCGGGGTGAAGAGAAGCATGCGTTTCATGAAGCGTTGTTCTGTCTCATCGCTTGGGCGGGCTTCCAGGTAATAATAGCCGGCGATAGCCCCGGCAAACAGGAATGCCGACCAGGGAAACAGCGGAAAGCCGGGAAAGCTTGGAAAGTGGATGCCATTCATGTACCCCGCAATCGCCGCCGGCAATAATGGCCAGAAATCAATTCCCCAGACAACAGGTGTAATGAACACAATGGTTACAGTGAGGCCGAGAAGTATGCCATACATGCGCCGCTCATCTCTTGCGACAAGCATAAGTACCTGCATGAAGATCAAACTCACCGCAATGCACTCAAGAACATCGGCCTGGAAAAACATGCGCCAGGGGAGCTCTTCGGTGAGGCCAACAAGCTGGCCGTAATTGAACTTCGGTATGTGAAGAAGATAGCCGAGACAAAGAATAAACAACAACCGCCCGAGCTGTTTGAACAACGGTTTGCCGAACGAGAGATAATCACCAAGCTTGCGACGCGTTGTAACCGCCCACGCCATTCCGGAGGCAAAGAGGAATGAAGGCGCAACCAGTCCGTTGATGAACGCGATGATTTCAAACAGGTCGGTTCCTCTGAGTTCACTTGTAAGCGTCGCGTTGAACACATGGGTTTCGATCATGACGATCACCGCCCAGCCGCGCAACAAGTCAATAAACTCGATGCGACGCGAGCGTGGAGCGGCAGGCGATGATGCTTCAGGCATCAAACAGTCTCAGTGAGGTTTGATCAAGAAGATGAGGACGATGAGACCAACAACAGCAGCACGAACGTAGCGTGTGTTACCTGCATATTTTTCCCGCATGGCATTTGAGAGAGACACGACACCGAGCATACCGGCGAGAACAGCTATGGCAGTGCAAAAAGCCAGGGGGTAGGAGAATGTCCGCCCGATAATCTGCGCCAGGCCACTATTTGCCGCCGAGCCATACACAACGACCATGTGCAGAAGATACACCAGCAGGGAGGACTGTCCGAGTGTGATAATGTTCGTCGCAACCAATTCCGGAATATTCTTAAGAGAATAAAAGAACGACGTTAGTACGAACACAATCGCAAGTCGCACGAGGAAGAAATTCGGGCTGCTCTTCCAGTAATCGTGGGGCGGATACAACGATACGGGCAGCAGATCGAAGGCCAATCCACACACCCCCATGGACAACCCGATGAACAGCAGCTTGCGGAAAAAGGCCCGTTCTTCTCCAACCCGACGAGCGTTGATGAAGATATGTCCGGCAAGAGCACCGATCAACAAAAATGCAGCATAAGGAAAGAGTGGAAAAATGGAAACCTGTGTCTGATTGAAGTATGGGGAAAGAAACGGTGAAAATCCCGGCGCGAAGTCAATGCTCCATACGATCGGCGACGCAAACACCAGTATTGCAGCAATACCCCCAACGACCATGGAAAATTTACGTGGCGTTTTCACACAGAACACAACACCCTGCACGATCAGCAGACTCACCGCAACACAATGAAGCACGTCAACTTGAAACAGCTGGGAATAGTCTGTGGGGGTTGCCTGGTACAGAATCTTATTCAGTGAGAAGAAAGGAAAATGGAGAGCGTAGCCGATCGCCAGGAGCTGAAGTATCCGAAGCAGTCGTTGAAAAAGGGGCTGACCAAACTGGCGGTACGCATCCCATTTCTTTTCCGTCGCCACGATGAATGCGAGCCCTGCAACGAACAGAAACATCGGTGCTGTGAAACCGCGAACAGCATCATAGAGCCGGAACATCTCTCCGACCCTGGAGGCATCGCTCAATACAGAATCGATGCTGTGCCCAACGACCATCACGACCACGGCAACGCCGCGCATGATGTCGATAAACTGGATTCTGTCAGACTTAGTCGAAGAGGGCATCCCGAAGGGATCGGAATGTGAGGGTGGGAAAGTTGCCGGAGACGACATCTTACGCTCCGAGTTTTTCCTTGATGATCTGTTCCAGCTCGTCGAGGTCCACCGGTTTGGTAATATACGCGGCGCTACCCAGTTCCTTGCCGAATTTCTGGGCGTAATAATCATCCACGGCGGTAAGAAAGACAAACGGCACAGATTGGTAGCTTGTTTCCTTCCTGACCCGCTGAAACAGTTCAAAACCGTTCGTTCCGGGCATAACGAGGTCGGAGACGATAATACTCGGCTCAACCGATTGAAGCGCGTGCATTGCGGCATCCGCTCCTTCTGCCGCCTGCACGGTGAACCCCCGGGCCACCAACCCGGCCTTCGTGGCGTTCAGGATCGACGGCTCGTCATCAACCAGTAATATGATTCTTTCTTTCATTTGTGCCATTTGTGTGGAGCCAATATAAAAAATCGGCCTTCAGAAGCAATGCGAGCTATGCCGGACTGCTCACCAGCCACCGTTTCACCAATTGCGCGCACCGCTCGGCACTAACGATCGCACCCTCAATAGTCGCTGGCAATCCCGTGTCCGTCCAATCTCCCGCGAGAAACAGGTTAGGTAACGACGTACGGTTTCCGGGGCGAGCTCTTTCAGAATCAGGCGTTGAAGAATATGTTGCCCGTTTCTCCCGGATGACTACCGCATGGGTTGGTGGAGTAGACGCTTCAGGGTACACACTGCGAAGATCTTCGACGGCTATTGCGACGAGATCTGTATTCGTCAGTTCCACATACTCGTGGGCAGCGCTGATGGTGGCGGAGATATGCCCCCCCTTCCCGCGTTCATGGAGGATCAATCTGCGATTGAAGAACCATTGCACTCTTCTCCCCACGAGACCGACAAATTCATCGTGCATAACTTCCCTGGCAAACCACAAATGTATTGACACAATCGGTGAAACACCAAGTTGGGTAACGCGTGCAGTCGGCCTGTCCATTTGCACGCCGGTCGGCAGCAATGCTCCGATTCTATACCACGGCAAGGCGCAAACTACGGCGCTACATTCAATCCGTTCGCCATCCTTGAGTTCCACGCCACTCACACGATCTCCATCACGCACTATGCTGACGACGTCGGCATTACACCTCACACTTCCTCCACGTCCAGCGATGTAGCCACATGCTCCATCCACATACAGTTGGCTTAATCCCGCGACCGGAAGCGCTGCGGCAGCGCTTTTCCAATTTGTCAGAAATGCTTCGCGCATCGAATGGAGAAACGCACTCGCCGACGCCGTAGCTGTCTTCTCATTCATTATAGAAACGGCAAGCGGTTCCCAGAATGATCGCTTGCATTCCGCGGATTGATGTTGCGAATCAAGCCACTGTTCGACGGTCTGCGAGTGTACACCATCGTCTCTCCCGCTTTTTTGCAACGCCAATCCCGCGCGAACAAGGTTCAATCTGTCCCTGATCGAAAGAAGATCAGTCGACAGAATCCCCCAGAGCAGGTGAACCGGTGAGGGAAATGCAGGAAGTGTGAAGGTCTTGAAACCGCGTTGAGGGTGATGAAACAGCAGCCGGGGTCTTCGTTGAATCCGCAGGAGATGTTTCGTGCCGATCATCTCAAGGAATTGCATTGTCTTCTGATAACCCGCAATGAGCAGGTGTTGACCATTGTCTACTGTATCACCGGTGGTTGAGTCGATGTACGAGTAAGCCCTCCCCCCTGCAACGGGTTTTTGCTCGAGCACCACGACAGGGATACCGTGCGTTGAGAGATAGGCACCAGAGGCAAGACCACTCAGGCCACCACCTATGATCACCACCGGCTTGATGTTGGTTGCGCCCAAAGAACAATCAGGAATACTTGATCCGGTGGCTCAACCAATAACGAAGGGTAATCAGGAGCTTGAGAAAACGGGAAATGGAAATGCGACGTTCAAAAACGTTGAAGTTGGAGCGGGCGATCCGGTTCAACAGGTGTGCATAGATGGACCACATGATACGCGCCGGGAAAAAGAATCCTTTGTCTTCGTTGGTCAGCGACTGCTGCGCCTTGTCAAAATACCACCGTGCTCTTTCAAATTCGAACCGCATCAGGTTCACAAACTCCGGTGTGTAGCGCAGGTGCAGAAGATCGTCCTCGGTCACACCGAAACGACGGAGATCCTCCAGTGGGAGATAAATGCGCCCCCGTTGGGCATCGTCCTTGATGTCACGCAGGATATTGGTTAGTTGGAGGGCGATGCCAAGGTTGACTGCATAGTCATGGGTGGATTCGTTCTTGTATCCGAATATCTGGCGGCACATCAATCCCACTGACGAGGCCACGAGGTAACAATATTCGCGGAGTTCATCAAATGTCTCGTACCGGGTCTTCGAAAGGTCCATTTCCATTCCGCGGATCAATTCATAAAAATGGTCCACAGGAATATTGAAATGCCGGGCGGTGGCGCTTACCTGGTTCAACAGGGGGAGCGAGGAAGTACCGTTGAGCGCACGACCGAGTTCCATCCTCCATTTTCGCAATACTGCGACCTTCCTCGCGGCGTCACCTTCTTCATCGACAATATCATCGGTATACCGGCAAAAAGCATACACCGTGTGGATCGCTTCGCGCTGATGCTTGGGCAGAAGAGAAAATGAATAATAGAAACTGGTATTACTCTGTTTTGTAATTGCCGCTGCCGAAGCGCTCATGACATCACCAATGCTCGTGTCAACATCAGGAGTTTGTCGCTGCGGGAAAGGACGGGACGATGCGAGAGCACGTCGTATTCCGATGATTCGATCTTGTCGAGAATTGTGGTCCCACCCTGCCAGACAAGCTTGAGTTCGAACCGTAAAGCATTCGTGACTTCTCCACACAATGCTCTCCCCCTGTCAAACAATTGCCGTGTTCTATCCACCTGGAACTTCATCAATTGTTGAAATGCCTCATCCACTTGTCCGGTTGCCAAACGCTGCTCATGGTAATCAAATCGTTTACAATCTTCAAGCGGCAGATAGAGCCTGCCACGTTGCCAGTCACCACGAATATCCTGCCAGAAGTTTGTGAGTTGCAAGGCCGTACAGATGTCATCCGAAAGCATCATTGTGCGCTGTGTTGCATTGTTAAAGAGATGGAGGACAATCCTCCCAACAGGATTTGCCGAGTGTGTGCAATACCCGAGCAGATCATCGAACGTTGCGAACCGGCTCGTTGTCACGTCCATACGGAATGCTGTCAGCAAATCATCGAAGAGTCTCTTCGGCACGGTGCGAACCCGGATCGTCTCAGCAAGGGCGATAAATACGGGATGTTCGGGTCTTCCCTCCACACAGGCATCGAGCTGTGTTTGCCAGTCGGCGAGAAGTGCGAGCCGTTCCTCAGGTAACCGGTTTCCCTCATCGGCAAAATCATCGGCCATGCGGGCAAACGCATATACGGCGCACACATAAGAACGCTGGGCCTTTGGGATAAAGAGCGAGGCAACAGGAAAATTCTCGTAGTGCTCTCGCGTCAATTTTTCACAATAATCAAACGCGTCGCGTAGAATTGACGGAGGGGAAAACGGATGCACATCCTGGTTCATAAATCGAGTATTCCGAAGAAACAGTGCGCCGGTAGAAGTCACCAGCCGCCCGGTAAAACTGTGATACGGGTTGCAGAATATATCCAAATACGGAAGGATTATCAATGGATGAAAACAACACAGGCCATTCATGTAACGGTTGCAGATGAAGCCAATTAGTATTATATTTTTCACGAAGTAGTACAACACCAGCCTGTCTAACAAAGGGGTCCCCTTGTACGGCAAAGGGAACGCACTCCATCCCAACCGGCCCCAACTGCGACATTTCTGGAGAAGTTTCTTTTTTGCACATGGCGGGATAGCTCAGCCGGTTAGAGCGTCGGAATCATAATCCGTAGGTCGGGGGTTCGAATCCCTCTCCCGCTACTTCGGACTTTTGTTTTACTCCCTTGTATGGAACAGGCAATGGTATGCGATCGTGGCATACCTGGATGTATGTCGTTGTCTTCACGTAACCACAGGGGATTTTCAGGGGGGTTCAAATACAGACCATGTTCTCATCGAGGGCATTTCTTACCAGATTTCACGAATACAGTCGTCGCCGCAAACTGATTGAGGAGCGGAACAAGATCATAGCCGCAGTCAGCGGGGGAGCGGATTCTGTAGTGATGCTGGATTTATTAGCGCGGGAGCAGGAAGCATTCGGGCTCACGATTATCGTAGCGCATTTTAACCATCAGTTGCGCGGCGATGAATCGAACGGTGATGAAGAACATGTTGCACAGCGCGCACGGCATTACGGTTTTGAGTTCTATGTGGAGCGCGCGCACACGGCAGAGTATGCCCGCCACAGAAAGATCGGTATCCAGGAAGCGGCGCGGAATTTGCGTTATGAGTTCTTTGACAAGTTACTGATGTCCAGCGGGTTCGACAAAATCGCCACCGCACATAATGCCGACGACAACGCGGAAACGATCCTTCTGAATCTCTTCCGCGGCGCGGGCGTTCATGGGTTGTCCGGCATCCCGGTGCTGAGGGAAGACCGGAAGATCATCCGCCCTCTCTTGTTCGCCGAACGACGCGAGATCGAAATGTACCAGCAGGAAGAGCAACTACCGTTCCGTGTTGACTCTTCTAATGTCAAGGACTATTATACGCGGAATTTTATCCGCCACCATGTACTGCCTCCGATCAAGGAGCAGGTCAACCCGAATGTCGTCCAGACATTGCACCGCTCGGCGGAACTGTTTCGTGAACTTGAGGCATTTCTGACGTACACGGCGCGCCAGAATTTTGACCTGATGGTTGCCAAACGGACAGAGGAAGAACTGCATCTCTCCATTCCGCGTTTGCGGAGCAACCCGACTCTCATGCAACAGTACATCGTGATGCTCGCTGGAGAATCATTCACTCACCGATCGCTGGAGTACGAACAAGTCAATGCCATTCTGGAACTCACGGAAGGGCTGACCGGCTCCTGGGTATCACTGTCTCGGGAATACGTTGTGTTCCGCGACCGCGAGAACCTCGTGATGCGCAAATCCGAACCCGTGACCGAGTTCCGGATTACCGTCCAACCGAATCACCGGTACGAGTTCAATAAGTTCCGTTTTGCAAGTGAGTTATTGGAACAAAACAGCATGGCCAGGGCCGGAACGCACAACGCCGAGTTTGTTGACGCCGACCTGATGGAAGGGAAGGAGCTTGTTCTGCGCACGTGGAGCGACGGTGATGCCTTTGTTCCTCTTGGCATGAAAACGAAAAAGAAGATCAGTGATTTTTTTGTTGATGCGAAAATCCCCATCTATGAAAAGCATCACGTCCCCATTCTTGAAACAAAACAGGGTGAAGTGGTATGGGTCTGCGGGTTGCGCATCGACGACAGGTTCAAGATCACAAGCGATACCAAACATATTCTGAAGCTCGAGTTCTCACGATTAGCAGAACAGACAAATGACAAAATCCATAACGACAAGACCCATAAAGGTAAACGGTGATACCTTCGTCACCATGATCAGCGAAAGACGGATCAAGACGAAGGTGAAACAACTTGCACGACAAATCAGTAAAGACTATAAAGGAACCGTTCCAGTATTCATCGGAATACTCAACGGTTCGTTTATTTTTTTTGCCGACCTGATCCGTGAGGTCACCGTACCGTGCGAGATGGACTTTCTCAAATTGTCGAGCTACGGAGATGCCAAAATCAGCTCGGGCAACGTCAGGCTCCTCAAAGACTTGAACTGCCAGGTGGAGGGGCGCGATATTATCATCGTGGAAGACATTGTCGATTCGGGCCTTTCCATGGAATACATCAGGAATCTTATCGTGGGACAGAACCCCCGGTCGTTTAAGATTGTTACTCTATTGTACAAGAAAGATGCAGTAAAGACTCAGGTGAAAATTGACTATATTGGGTTCTCCATACCGAAAGATTTCGTGATCGGCTACGGTTTGGACTACGCACAACGCATGAGAAATTTGAAGCAGATATACAGACTACGGGAATAGAGAGGAGATTGTACCGGAACAATGGATGAGCAAAAAAGAACGGAGAACGGCAACCGCAAGTCGGGAGAGAGCGATCGCAAGAGAAATTTCCCCCGCCGCGGGCGGAAACAAAGTCCCCGACCGGACGATGATTTCAATTGGAACAAAGTGCTGAAGGTGGTGTTGAGCTGGTCTGCTATTATTCTCCTGGTGTTCCTGGTGATGACGTTGTTCAAAGGCACCGAAGGCAATGAGGTGGAAATCACCTACACGGAATACCTTGAGTTGCTGAACAAGAACGAAATTGCAGAAGCGACAATCCGGAAGTCGGAACTGACGAACTTTGATTTTCACGGCGTCCTTCGTACACAGAAAACAATTAATCGTGGTGGCAAGGACATCCCGTTTGTCAAGTTCACGTTGACGCTCCCGATACTTGACAGTGCGGTGATCAACGACTGGACAGCACGGGGGTTGAAGTTTGCAATAGTCAAGGAGGATAACGCATGGATCACTGCGCTTATCGGCGCGTTGCCCTGGGTTCTCCTGTTGGTCGTCTGGCTGATCATCATGCGTCGGATGCAGGGTGCAGGACCCAAGGGTCTCTTCTCTTTCGGGAAGAGTCGCGCAAAAATGCTGAACGAGGGCGCTCCGAAGGTCACCTTCGTCGATGTTGCCGGAGCTGACGAAGCAAAAATAGAATTAATGGAGATCATCGAGTTTCTGAAGGAACCCACAAAATTTCAGAAACTCGGCGGGAAAATCCCCCGTGGCGTCTTGCTGCTTGGTCCTCCGGGAACAGGAAAGACACTTCTCGCCCGCGCAGTTGCCGGCGAGGCCGGTGTTCCTTTCTTTTCGATATCCGGAGCCGACTTCGTTGAGATGTTTGTTGGCGTAGGTGCAAGCCGTGTCCGCGATCTGTTCGATCAAGGGAAGAAAAGCGCACCATGTATTATTTTTATTGATGAAATCGATGCGGTTGGACGTCATCGTGGAGCAGGGCTTGGGGGCGGGCATGATGAACGCGAACAGACACTCAACCAGCTCCTGGTGGAAATGGATGGATTTGAACAAAACAGTGGCGTTATCATTATCGCGGCGACCAACCGTCCCGATGTGCTTGATCCCGCATTGATGCGTCCCGGACGCTTCGATCGCCAGGTGGTAGTTGATCGACCGGATGTCAAAGGGCGTGAGGGAATTCTACGTGTGCATACCAAGAACATCCCTCTTGCCGAGGATGTCGGACTCGATACCCTTGCAAAAGGAACTCCGGGCCTTGCAGGAGCCGACCTTGCGAACCTCGTCAACGAAGCCGCCTTGCTTGCTGCCCGTCAGAATGCAAAAGCGGTCAGCATGAACCACTTTGAAGAAGCAAAAGACAAAGTAATGATGGGGATGGAACGGAAGAGCCTGATCATCTCCGAGAAGGAAAAGAAGATCACCTCGTATCACGAGATCGGACACGTGCTTGTTGCGCGCATGATTCCCGAAGCCGATCCCGTCCACAAAGTCACTATCATTCCGCGCGGACGGGCGCTCGGGCTGACCACATATCTTCCCATCGACGAAAAGCACACGTACTCGAAGGGATACCTTCAGGCAATGATTGCCTACGCACTCGGCGGACGCGCCGCCGAAATGATTATCTTCGGTGAGTTGACCACCGGGGCCGGAAATGATATTGAGCGTGCCACCGAACTTGCACGCAAAATGGTCTGCGAATGGGGAATGAGCGAGACCCTTGGCCCTCTCACCTACGGCCAGAAGGAAGAGGAAGTGTTCCTCGGTCGACAGATCATGCGACAACGGAACTACAGCGAAGAGACCGCCATTGCGATAGACAAGGAAATCAAGAGCATCGTTTCCACAGGCATGGAACGTGCCGATCAATTACTTCGCGAGAATATGGATACACTCCACCGGCTTGCGCTCGCCCTGCTGGAACGTGAGATCCTTGATGCATCGGAGATCGATATGATCATTCGGGGTGAGGACCTTCCCCCCGCTGAAAAACGGGGCAATGGACAGTCGAAAGAGGCGGTGGGGCATCCATCCCCTGCGACTGACCAGCCACGGCAGAGCGACAACACGTGATGCATGAGTTGCCGAATGTCGAGCAAAGCTATGCGGTCGAATTTGTCCGCAAAGGTATTCATCTGTGCTCACTGTCGATTCCCATCATCTATTTTTTTATTTCAAAAGAAACGGCGCTGGGAATCTTGCTGCCGCTGACATTCGTGTTCGCCGCAACAGACGTTGCCCGGCACAGAGTCCCGGCACTCGGCACACTGTACAATACCAGCTTTGGGTGGTTGCTTCGGTCTCATGAGCGTGATGACAACCACCGGCGCCTCACGGGTGCTACCTACGTACTTCTTTCAGCCGTTATCTGCATCATCATCTTCCCAAAAATTGTATTTATCACTTCATTCTCCATTCTTATTATTTCCGACACCTTCGCTGCTCTTGTGGGAAGAAAGTATGGAAAACAGCCGTTTCTGAAGAAAAGTCTGGCAGGGGCTCTGGCATTTCTTACCACCGCGCTGGCAGTTGTTGCACTCACCCCAAAGGTGCATTACCTCGCCACGGAATATGCAATTGGCGCGGCTGGCGCTTGCCTTGGAACCGTTGTAGAATCACTCAGCACGTCAATCGATGACAACCTCTCGATTCCCATTTCCATTGGAGCGGCCATGTGGACTTTGTACGCTCTTTTGCTCCCCTGGGTGAATGTATTCGCCCTCGACGGGCTGCATTGATCAATGCGAGTCTATCTTTCAGGCGGGATGGAGTATGCAAGTGATGAGGGTAAAAACTGGCGCGGGGAGATGCAACAGTGGCTTATTGAGCACCTCCATTGCGAAATCTTCAACCCGAACGAGGAGAGTGAACGCTTCTTCTCAACACACCATCCCTCCATCGACTTCCGTGCCTTGAAGAGCTCGGATGTAACGCTCTATCGACAGATTGCCGCCCGGCTTGTGATGACCGACTGCAGCGAGATTGCACAGCGATCCGATTTCGTCGTTTGCCTTTGGGACGAAGCGGCCATGCGTGGTGCCGGCACCAAAGGAGAACTCACCATCGCCCGGTATTTCGGAAAACCTGTGTACATGGTATCCTCAATGCAATTACAAGACATCCCCGGCTGGGTTCTCGGATGTACTACGAACCTATTCACATCTTTCTCAGAGCTGAAGACCTTCATTCTCTCAGAGTATTCCGGCACCAGGTCTCCATTCACCAGCAATCATTAGTCAGTATATCTCCCTCAACAAAAAACCCTCCTGCCATATATGACAGGAGGGTTGGCGTGAATCTTTACTTCAATTGAATCTCACCGCACAAACAACTCTTCCACTTTCATCAGCTTCACATTCTCCGGCTTGATCTTCAAAGGGAAACTGCTGATGCTCTTGTCCTCTTCCAGTATCGAAGCCGGCTTCGGCGAGGAATACGTTATTGGACTCGGCAAGTCGAGTATGAGTGCATCCTTTAGCGATGCCGCATCCTTGGTCACAATGGCAATATGCATATTGTCGTACTGCCAGTGTTTCTTCACCGCGGCATTCACATCAGCAAGCGTTACCTCGTCCATCATTTTCCTGAAGCGCTCCAGATGGCTGCCGTTGATGACATAGAACTGATCATCGATAGCATATCCAAGTCGCTCACTGGTGGTCGGCGCATAGTGGAGAACATATTTCTTGAGGAAGCCGCGTGTCAGCGAGAATTGCGCCTCGGTCATGCCCCCGTCCACAAGATGTTTGAAGGAGCGGAGCGCCGCACGGAGCGCAAAATGCCGGGCCTCATGCGGTACAGGCCGTATCCAGATTTCAAAGATCTGTTTGCGGCGTGCAACATTCTGTGGTGGCATTTGCAGGCGTCCGCCATTGGGAAAATTCTCGATGTAGGAATAATCGCCGTAGTTCAAGCCGCGCTCTTCCCGTATCACCTGATATAAATGGCTGCTGGAATTGCGATGTTCTCCAAGCCATGAATTGGCAATCGCCAGTGCGTACCATTCTTTTGTTCCGCGTAACACGTCGATGGGAAAGCCCATGCTGATCGCGGTCGCCGGGGCATCCTTCTCAACGATGGTCACCTGCAGACCTTTGATCGGTTTCGGTTCCGGTTTGGGAACGGACTTCGGCATCCCGGCAGGTAGTGCACTGAGATCCTTCTTCAGCCGATTTACCAACGTGCCGTCGAACCCACCGCCTAGTCCGATGGAAAGATTATCACGGGTGTAGTGTTCACTGTAAAATTTCCGGATGTCTTCAAGCGTAATACTCTTGATCGCTTCAACCGTTCCCGAAGTAATATGTCCGTATGGAGTCCCTTCAAAGATGGAAT
>CAZIHJ010000024.1:26567-34536 GCA_964538485.1 uncultured Chitinophagales bacterium
GCTTCAACCGTTCCCGAAGTAATATGTCCGTATGGAGTCCCTTCAAAGATGGAATTGTACAACACTGCCTTGCCCAGTTCTTCATCGCTCGCGTAGCGGAGTGTATTCTCAAGCTGGTTCAACACCTGACTCTTAATACGATCGAGATCCTCCTGCTTGAATGCGGGTTCGAGAATTGCCTCGGCGAGTAACGGATAGTAATCATTCAGATTGTCCTTGTGCGTGCGACCGGAGATAATCGTCATTTCGGTCGAAGCTGTCCCCGAGTATCCCGACGCGAGAGGAAACAGCTTATCGAGAACCTGCTCGTAGGTGTTCTTTTTTGTTGCACCATCGGAAATCATCGCTGCGGTGATTGCCGCAAGTCCCTCTTTGCCGGCGGGATCGTTCTGTGAACCGACCTTGAACCAGATGCGGAATGAAACCGTAGGGTCGTTTTGTACAGGGAGAAGAATCAGGTTGTCCTGCGTTTTCTCCTGTGCCGCTCCGGATAATAAAGCTGAGAGTATCATGGTAACCGTGAGTGTGAGAATCGTTTTCATTGTTGGGCTCCTTTCAGGACAACGACGGTGCGGCGCTCGGGGACAAAGTAGTGTTTTGCTGCATCCATGATGTCCTGCGGTGTGACGGTATCGAACTGTGTGTACAACCGGTCCACGATGTCGATGCCGCCGGTAACAGCAACAAGCCGCGCAAGCCCGCCTGCAACATTATCCGGCGTATCAAGTCCCATCAGGAACCCGTACTTGTTGCGTCGCTTCAGGTCGTTCAGTCTTTTCTGCTCCACTGGCTTGGTTTTGAATTCCTCGATGGTACGGTAGATGCCATCGCGCACAGAGGGAATATCTTCGACCTTCTTGATCATGGAGTAGATTTCAAACAGCGGCACGTCACGGTTCATCGGGATGCTTGAGGCGACAAACTGCACCTTTTGTTCCTGGATCACGAGCTTCTTGTACAGATCGCTGTTTTCACCGAAGGCAAGGTCACCGAGCAGGAGCGCGGCCACAAAATTCCTGTTGTCCGGATTGAGCGCATCGCCCTTGAAGGCAATATCAATGATGGGGAGGGTCTTTCCGGGATAACTGATTTCTGCCGTGCGCTCGCCCATCTGGGGTGGCTCCGGAATGATCGTCGGGGCGACATACCCCTTCTTCCATCCACCGTAATACTTTGTGATGAGCGTGAGGGTTGCCGTGGGATCGATGTCGCCGACAACCACCAGCACCACGTTTTCAGGGCGATAGAAACGATCGAAGAATGATCTGCTGTAATCGAACGCATCCGGCATGGCCTTGATGTCGGGCTCGAACCCGATGGTGGTGTGCTTATACGTGTGAACATCGTACGCAAGGTCTTGAATTTTTTCATTCAACATCGAGTAGGGATTGGTGATGTTCTTGCGGTACTCGCCATAGACGGCGCCGGCTTCGGTTTGAAAGCCCTGCTTTTCATATTCAAGGTTTTGAAACCGATCGCTCTCCAACTCGATCACTTTCTCAAGATCGTCCTTTGCAAAGTTGAGATGATACGCTGTGTAGTCGTCGGTGGTGTATGCATTTGCATCCGCCCCGACACTGGTCATGATGCTGTCGTAGATGGGCCCGGGATACTTCTTGGTGCCACGGAACATCATATGCTCGAAGAAATGCGCAAAGCCGGATTTCCCCTGCTCCACTTCGTCCCGACTGCCGGTTCGCACAACCGAATAGTAGGCCACCAGTCCAGGACTCTCCATCGGAATCATGATGACATTCAGTCCGTTGGGGAGGACTTCCTTTTGATACTTGTAAGGGAATATCGAATCCGCCATGACGCTACTTCCTATACTCAACAATAAAAGCATGGCAATAAGCAGGTGTTTCATACATTACTCCTTGAGAAAATGATACGATCACGGAGGGAACCGCAGTTGAAGTGTACGCAAAGAACCGATTGATGTTGCTGGAGATTGTCCCCAGCAAGAGGATTGCCGCCACAAAGATAGGGAAAAACCATGCTTCACACAAACAACGGCACGGCGAGATAAAAACGTTCCGCCCCCACCGGAGACGGAACGTTTCTCTCGTTTGCGCTCAGACCGCGTTTGCTTCCCCGTGAACCGGTTACTCCACAACGACTGCAGTGCCACTGGCGCTGACCATGAGCATACTTCCGTTGGAGCCAATGGTTTCATAGTCCAGATCGACTGCAATGACGGCGTTGCCACCGAGAGACTGCGCTTGCTGCACCATCTCCTGAATGGCAATCTCCTTTGCCTTTCGGAGTTCCTGCTCGTACGCAGCAGACCTGCCCCCGACAATATCGCGTATGCCGGCAAAGAAGTCCTTGAAGATATTCGCGCCAAGAATCGCTTCACCGCTGACAATGCCGATGTGTTTGGTGATGCGTTTACCTTCAATGGTGTTGGTGGTAAGAACGAGCATGTTCTTTGTCCTTTCTTTGTGAATGTGGGAACTGTCGCTGCTTCGATTTCTAGTTACCGGGATTTGAACCGGCTAATTCTGGCTGAACCGTTCGAGAAACAATCGCTCCTGAGGAGTGAGACTTGCAATCCCGGCGGTATTGATCTTATCGAGGATTCTGTCCAACTCGGCGCGGTTGACTTCATGAAGCTTCTCCCGCTGAATGCTCTTCCATTTCGAGATATCTGAGGAACTGGCTGCCGGCACTTCGGTAGGTTGGAGGAATTGTACTTTGCGATTGCTTTGATTCACAAAACGCAAATACAGGAATCCGCCGAGGAAGCCGCCAAGATGTGCAAAGTGGGCAATGTTGTCGCCCCCGCCAAAACCACCGACCAACGATAGCACCGTCATGAGAATGACCATGATTCGTGCTTCCACCGGGAAGACTCCCCACACATAGATTTTAGCCCGCGGCCAGAAGTATGCAAAACCCATCATCACCCCATACACCGCACCAGAGGCACCGATGATTGCGGTAAACGGTGAAACAAATGAGAGCAGCGCACCCATCAATCCACTGATCACATACAACCACAGAAACCTCTTCCCTCCCAATTCCACTTCCAGTTGCGGACCGAAGAACAAGAGCCCAAGCATGTTGAACAAAATATGGCTGAACCCTGTGGCGTCATGCAGGAACATGTACGTTACCAGAGTCCACGGCCGTTCAAGAACCAGTACCGGTATGAATGCAAAAGTGTCCGTAAGTACCGGACGCGCCAACTGGAGAATATATACCACAACGTTTGCTATTATGAGTCTGAGGACCCAGGGGGTCATCATCATAGTTCAGGTTCCTGCGTTAATAGTGTTTTCTTGAGACAGGGGTTCACCTATTGAAACACCGGTCGGACCCGCTGAAATTCCATTACCACCTGCAATAACAGACTATTTCGAGGCCAGCTTTCCCGTTGCTACGGAATCACTCCTTCGGCCGACATCCATTCATGAAGCTCGATCTTCAATCTCCCGGCCTTCACAGCCGGGTCTGTACTTGTAAGAGAATCCGCAGCCGCAAGCGATGACACATTGAAAACAAATACGCCGCGATAATACCCACCATCGGTAAACGGCCCGGCAAGCACAAGCTGCTTTTCGTCAGCAAGCCGGTTGATGTTTGCCATATGCCCCTCCTGAATCTTCTCCACTTCGGGTGTTCGTTCGGGAGTCCACTTCTCGCCCCGGACCAACAAACCAAATTGGTATTTCCGCATGGGCACCTGCAATGCCGGATTGTCTTTCACTGATGCAAAGTATTTTTCGCCGATACCCTTCGGCGCGTACCAGGGATGAAGCTCCAATGCAAGCTGACCCGCTTTCACTGCCGGATCGTTCATCGCCAACTCTTGAACCTCCGACACAGAGTCTGTTGCAAAAATGAGAAGACCGCGCAAGTCGCCCTTGCTCACGATTGGTCCCGCACCGACGAGCTTCCCTGTCTTTGCCATGGAATCCAGATGCATGAGGTGTTCATTCTGAAGCGCCTGGGACTCCGGGGTCTTTTCGTTCGACCAGTGCGCCCCCTTCTTCAGAAAGCCCATAACGTACATCCTCATGTCATCATTCTGAGCAACAGCAGGATGCGCCAGACAAAGGAGTAACAGTGTACCGGAAAACAGGCCTCGTGCGATCATCGCTGTGTTTCCTTGCCCAATTCGTTCAACGCATGTTCGGTGGCAACAAGCAATGCTTCGGCACCCACGGGCGCACCCGTGGCCTTCTTCATCCAGAGATCCGGCGCAATGCTGCCGATTCTGGTGATGCGCTCAAATTCCAATCCAATGTTGCCGGCTTTTTGCATTTGAGCTTCAATTTGATGGGCAATAAGATGGCCTATCGGATAATCAGGCAAATACAGGAATGAGTGAATCATGTGTGAATAAATGCCGAGCAACACCACGTCTTTCGTTTTGAAGATCGGAGCGTAGTATTGATTCCAGATTTCCTGTGCAATTTTGATGGTTGCCTGCTTCAATTCTGCCGGAGTGGCGTTCGGATGATCATACATCCAATGCCACACCGCCATGTCCACCAGTGCCACCCCACCAATTTCATACGTGGCCCAGAATGCATTGATTGCCTTGAGGGCTTCCGTTTTGGCATCGGGTTTCGTCAGTCCGAGGAGCTCAAGGTCATGTCCCTGAAACACAAACGCCAGCGCCTCGGTGAACGCAGTATTCGGAACTCCTTGCAGCAGGGTGTGATCAATATTTTTCAATGAAAATATTTGTTCGACATTGTGCCCCATCTCGTGGACAGCAATATTAAACCCCTTGTAGTTCATGCCACTCTTCTCAACGCGTGTACGGAGGTGTGCCTTTTCTGAGCGCATACCCGCGCCCCATGCATGCCCGGAACCACGCGCCGGATCAACTTCAATATTCGCCGAGAGATACTCTGCCTTCTCCTTGGAGAAACCCAACTGCATCAGCAAGCCCGGCATATCCGCTTTGTACGCCTCCGCTGTGGGGTAACGTTTTGAGACGATCGCATCCAATTCAGCTTCGGTGTAAGCACCGCGTGCCTTGAACCCGTTGTACCAAATATCAAATGGTTCCAAAGCACGCCCAAGCCGGGATTCAATCAACTTCGCTATTTTGGGTACCAATGGCGACGAAAGAACGGACTTGAGCATGGCCTCAACGCGTGCCTCGGGAATTTCACGGTTCTCATTGAAACCACGCGCAATCAGCGTTGGAGCCGTTGGCGAATACGGATCTGCTTTCCTTGATGCAAGGAATGTATTCAGCAGAACCCGATAGCGGGCATCCGACTCGGGTGCAGGGCTGATTTTCATGCCTGCTTGAATGGGGATATCCGAATCTTGCGCAGCCGCCGGTGTTAACTCATTGGAGTACGGATTCCAATCAACGAGCGGGTTGTCAATTACTGCCGCTGGAATTGTCTGCGTAACGATTCGCTCCATCACCTTCTGAATCATCCGCTGCTTTTCAATCCCGACTTTGGGGTCGCTCAAACTGTAATTGGCTTTGATCTCATCACGAAGATTCCAGTGAGAAAGGAGCCGGAGCTTTGCCGGGAAGAGTCTTTCCCCCTTGTCATTGAGGAGATGATGCATCCAGATATTGTACTCGGCAATGTATTCATCCGCCTCGGCTCCCGCTTTGGAGATGGCAAGGTTCACTTCCGCGGGAATTCGTCGTGAGAACCGTTGCGCCAATCGCGCCTCAGCCCATTGCCTTCTGGACCACTTCTCCCCTTCCGCGAGACGTTGCTCAAGGGTGGTAAGCGGAAAATTCAACAGCACTACGAAAGCAATCTTGTTCTGAAAGAAATCATCGTTGATGTGGGCTGCAGGACTGTAACCGGCAAACAGTTGATCGAACGGCAGGATCGGGCCGAGGTCCAAATCAGACTGACGGCGAAATTCAAGCGTGAGCTTGTTCATGTGACCGTCGAGTTGCTCGAGCAGGTATTCATAACGACTGAACAGCGTATCAAGTGTAGACTGATCACCGGCAAAGTTCGCCGTCGCGAACTCAACGAACGCGGTCGCGTCGCCATCATCCGCACGCCAGAAGTCGGCAACCTGTCGCAGACCTTTCTGGATACGGGTACGCTGCGCTTCTCCGTACTTCGTCACAAGATCTGTTTCAAGTGTTCCAACAATTCTTGTCATCCATTCCGGCTTGACGGATTGAGCCTGCGTTGCATTGACAGTGAACAGCATCATACAGACCACCATGAGTTGACAAACATGGGATATCCTTTTCATGTAACCTCCCTGTTGGAGTTCGTTTCTCATAACAATTCATTGAATGGATTAGACATACGTATGGCGTGATAGCACTCGCGAAATGACATCATCGCATATTCCATTCCGGGAATCGGCCCGGCGTCCAGGGCGCTGCAGCATTGTTCATGGCGCCCTCGACAGTTTTCAGATCCACTTCAATGAGTGCTTTGAGTCGTGAAAGAAGAGGAGCAAACTCTTCACCGGCGATCTCGTACGCACGCTGTTGCGTTTCTGTCGGAGCGGATGTGGAAAGCCATTGGTCATAGACAATAGTATTGACACGATCAACTATTGGCGGAGGGACACCTTCGTTACGCGATGTCAGCGTACGGTCACCTCGCAGCTGGCGGATAATATCCGTAAGTGTTTTTTCTATTCTCTGCACATCCTGACGTAATGTTGCCGGAGCAGCTGGAGCGTCAAAGAGGGATTTCTTAATGAGGGTGAGTCGTCCTTTTATCTCGTCAACGACACGACCGGCACCTTCAACAGCACGCTGGAGGTCGGCAACCTTTGACTGGAACGAAAGCAGTTTGCCACGGTCAACAACAGGAAGCGTGGTATTCTCAAGAATGGTCGTCGAGAAAGAAACCGGTCCTGCAATCTCTGTCGTATTCCCGTCAACCCGTTTTGCCACGCGCACTTTGTATGTCCCGGGCATCGCAAGCGGTCCTCGATCGGCTTCGCTAAATACATCATTGGGATCCGGTCCAGTGAGAGACGCCGGTGTGGAGGCCGCGTATCGCAGATCCCAGTGGACACGGGTGATACCTGCAGTGGTTGCGCCGTTGATTCGTCGAACAACATTCCCGCTCTCATCAGTGATCGTGAGAAAAACCGTTGGTGCTTCCTCGGTATCCTCCGCCCGCAGTTCATCCCAGGTCGGATAGCGTACCTCTTCACCCTTCTTCACGGCCTCTTTCTCGGTGTCCTGACGCAGTTGCTTGCGTGTTTTGAGTGCATCTTTTAAGTGATACGTAAACGTCGCAACCGGCGGCACGTTCTCGCCGATGTAGAATGACTCACCGAGGAATCCCTTGCCGAGGAGCGCGTATGGTCGCGATTGAATGAACATAAGCGCTTCCTCAACCGGAAATATATGAGCTTCTTGTGAGAGAGCCTCACGAGAGAGACTGCGCAACACAGCATAGTTGTCAAGCACGTAGAACCCGCGCCCGAATGTACCTAACACAAGATCATTCTCGCGTTTCTGAATGGCGATGTCACGCACGGCAATCGTCGGGAGGCCTCCCTTCAACTGCACCCATTTCTTCCCGCCGTCAACGGTGAAATGGACGCCGAACTCCGTCCCGACAAAGAGCAGGTTGCGATCAACATGGTCTTCCGCTATGGCATACACAGGGCCATTCTCGGGAAGATTCGCCTGGAGCGATATCCAGGTTTTTCCGGCATCCATGCTCTTCAGAACGTAAGGAAGGAAGTCTCCGTTCTTGTGGTTGTCAAAGGCAGCGTACACTGTATTCGCGTCGTGGTGCGATGCCTCAATCCGGCTCACGTACGACATCTCGGGGACGCCGGAGAACCGTTCCACTTTTCTCCAGTTCGCCCCGCCATCCTCTGTCACCTGAATAAGTCCGTCATCAGTCCCGACATAGATCAGTCCTTCCTTTACCGGAGATTCACTTAGTGAAACGATGTTGCCGTAAAGAGATGTGGACGCATTCTTCGCAACGGCATCCACTCCCCAGACTTTGTCCATGACCGGAAGTTTGTTCCGGTCGAT
>CAZIHJ010000025.1:0-34389 GCA_964538485.1 uncultured Chitinophagales bacterium
AATATCTTCGGGTTGATGCAGGAAGATCCCTCGGCGGCCTGACGTGAGAACGCGAACACTGTTTCTTTCTGCAGGCGCCGGGTTTATTTATCTTCTCATGGTAAATGCGTTATTCTTCCCTCTGGTCTTTCCGGATGGTCCACCCGTCCGGTACAGCAATCCACGCGCGGAGGATATGCCGCAATATCATCTGCTTGCTTTCCTCATCACGGCGTTGTTGATGGCGTACATCTATCCGATGTTGTATCGCGGTGGCCCGTTCTGGAAGGAGGGATTGCGTACGGGTATTGTCCTTGCTCTATTCGTTTCGATACCGATGGGTTTGCATGAGTACGCAATGACCGAAGTATCGTTTCTCGCCCAGGTTTTTCCGGCCCTCTGGGTGACTGTGACATGGGGAGTTGCGGGAATTGTTATTGGATTGGTGTATGACAAACTGAAACCTCACAGCTAACCACGTTTTCAAAAAAAAGGAACATCACATGTCCAAACCAATTCTTGGTCTTATTCTCGGTGGGATTCTCGGCGTGTTCGACGGGCTTACGGCGCTCTTCACCCCCGAAGCTGCACCGATGATCGTCGGCATTGTTATCGGCTCCACCATCAAGGGGCTGATCGCCGGTGTCTTGATCGGGTACTTTGCAAAGAAGTTCAACTCACTTCCGCTCGGCATTCTCTTCGGCTTCGCCGTCGGACTCATTCTTGCGTATCTCGTTGCTGCAATGCCAAGTGAAACCGGTGAACATTATTACTTGGAGATTATGCTGCCGGGCAGTATTCTCGGTATCATCGTGGGATTTGCAACGCAAAAGTACGGGAAGTCAGCGATGCAGAAACAGTCGGCGTGAGGTTTTAGGGTCAAAGAAAAAGGTCTCCTCCATGTGAAATGAAGGAGACCTCCTATCTCAAAACTGAACAGGGCTTAAATCACCTCATCAATATCATTTTCTTCTGTTCAACGAACGCCCCGGCTTGCAGCCGATAGAAATACGCGCCGCTGCTCAGTTCTGCGGCATTGAACTCAACGCTGTGACTGCCTGCTTCTTGCCTGCCATCTACAAGCGTTGCCACTTCGCTCCCCAAAAGATCATAGATCTTTAGTGACACCACATTGCTTGCTGCTAATTGATAATTGATGACTGTTGACGGATTGAATGGGTTGGGGTAATTCTGTGACAAACGGAATTCGTGAACAATACCGTTATCGTCATCGCCTACTGCTGTAAGGGGGCCGGTTGTTTTGAACATTCCCCGGCCATGAGTAGCGGCGAAGAGAATTTTGTCGCCACGCAGATCAAGATCAGCGATGGCAACATTGGCGAGGCCGGAATTTTGTTGCGTCCAGTTTGTACCGCCATTGGTCGTCTCGAAGATCCCGAGGTCCGTTCCCACAATCACATTGTTCGGGTAGCTCGGGTTGACTACGCCGGCACTGACTGGAATATCCGGCAAGTCTCCGCTGGCATTTGTCCAGGATACACCGCGGTTTGTTGTCAGGTAAACGTGACCGGTTCCGTATCCCGAATACAACGCCCACGCGCGATCGGCATTATTGGGATCGATTACGACGCGGGTGACGTAGCGGTTCGGGAGGGGCGCAGCAGTCACATTAGTCCAGTTGGTCCCGCTGTTGGTTGTCACTTGAATTCTCGCGGCCGACGAACTGCCGCTTGTCCCGACATAGATCACCGAGGGGTTGGACTTGGCAATTGCTATGGCGCTCACTGTCGAACCGGCGGAGCCGACACCGCCCGAACCGTCACCCGTCAAATCCGTGCTGATGGCGCTCCAGAGTGTGCCGCCATTTGTTGTGAGGAATACGCGGTATGTGCCGGCAGCAATCCGTTGTGAGTTGGAAGGATCCATCGTGAACGGTGCAATAAACAAACAGCGATCTGAAGTTCCATCAAATGATCCGCCTCCCGATGTGGGAATACCGTTCATGGTTTTGGTCCATGTCGAACCGGAGTTGATAGATTTCTGAAGATTTAGATAAACGTATTCGGTCCAAACAGTGGTTGGAGTGGTAAAGTCCACCCATGTATGTCCTCCATCGCCGCCAAACGCCACAGTCCATCCCGGCCCGCCCGTTGCGGCTTTAAGCGTTCCATTGTCCTGCGTTCCACCATAGTAAATGTCCGATGTGGGATGGACGGCTCCGCTGTAGTATTGAATAGTCGCGAGGCCGCTCACCATTTCCGTGTAGCTTGTTCCGCCGTTGGTCGTTCTGAAGACGCCGCCGTCATTCGTAATCCAGAGTGTACTTCCCGAGAAGAGCAACACGTGTTGGTCGGCATGAACGTACGGGTATCCCGCGCCGGAATACCAGTTGCTGATCATCGTCCATGAAGTGCCGCCATTAGTGGTCTTGTAGAGATTCACTCCTCCCACATACACAATGTTGGAGTTTGCCGGATCAATGCCGATGGCGTTGTCATACCAACCCTGGCCAGCGAGATGAGTGGCGCCGGTGAGTGCATCGGTTGGAATCGAAAGAGAACTCCATGATGTTCCTGCATTGGTACTCTTGTAAATACCGAGAGTCGTATTATTTGTCGCGGTGAAGACGGCATACAAGATACTGCTGCTTGCAGGAGCGACTGCCATGCTGATCCGCGTATATCCGGAGGAAGGCAACACTGCGCCGGTGAGTTTCGAGAAGTTTGTCCCACCATTTGTTGTTTTGTAGATGCCATCAGTGGAAAAATTGCCATAGCAGACGTAGAATGTTAACGGATCGGCGGGATGGGTTGCGATTTGAGTTGCCCGCGTCGATGTCGCTCCACCGTGCAGGTACGTCCAACCTGTTCCGCCGTTGGTCGTCCTGAAGAGTCCGGTGTTTGTTGCTGCATAAATAGTCGACGGTGCATCGGGCCGGATGTACAGGTCGTTAATATAGTAGGGGAAGCTTCCGCCGGTGAAGCTGCTTTGCAACGTCCAGGTGGAGCCGCCATTTGTCGACTTCAGTACCCCTACGCCGCGGAGGGCATCCTGATTGAAGAACCCTTCACCTGTTCCCGCATAAATAATACTGGAGTTCGTCGGGTCAATTGCCAGTTTGCCGATGGCAAGATTCGCTGCAAAGTCGTTTGTTGCGAACCATGATGTTCCAGCGTTCGTTGTCTTGAAGACACCACCGCTCACTGAACCGGCATACATGATATTCGCGTTCCCCGGATCTATCGCAAGTGAGCGGACGCGCCCTCCGATGTTATTCGGTCCAACAGCCGTCCATGCAAGCGCCGTTGACTGCTCCGATGCACCGGGCAAGTTGTTTGCTTCAATGTGTGCAAGTGCCCGTTCACGCCAATCAATCGGAATGACCCCGGTCGGGATTGCACGCTGGTCGTGCCACCATTGCATCGCTTCACCGGGATAGCCGGCTCGTGCGTTGCCCGACTTCATACGCTCAATTTTCCGTTCAAACTTCGGGTCAGGCACATTGTGCTCGGTCGCCCGGTGGCTGTTTATCGACCAAAACACAATCGCAGTGAAGAGAAGAGAAAGAGTTACAATAGTTGACGATCGTTGAATCATTGAGCCCTCCTGAAATTTCTTTATTCTTAATCCAATTTCGTGTCAAAGAGATACCACTTACCATCCTGTCCCATGGAGATCTTTCCCATCAACGGATCGCCTTCTTTTAGCGACCGTACTCCGCGCAG
Organism: uncultured Chitinophagales bacterium; assembly: GCA_964538485.1. Lineage (GTDB taxonomy): Bacteria > Bacteroidota > Ignavibacteria > UBA10030 > UBA6906 > JBJXHC01. Next base: position 3,666 of record CAZIHJ010000025.1, read on the forward strand.
GCGGGAATTGCGCTCGTTACCCGTCAGGACCTTTCCGTCGTCGCCCAGAACATATCCGGGAACAATGGAAATCGTCTGTCCGGGTTCAGCCAGACTCGCTCCATTCCCCAGTGGAATTGCCGTTCTCAGTTCAATCATTGCGACGTACCTGTCGTCATCAATACTCTCCATGGACTTGATGACGGCGCCGATAAGCGTCAGATTATTTCCAATTGCCGCGGGGCCAGGGGGAGGAGGGGGTTGTACGGATTGTGTATCTGCTTTTGGCGGGGATTGTTTTGCAGTTTCTTGACGTTCAACGGAAGAGCAAGCAAGAATCATGGTGGAAAGCGATAAGAGAAGTATGGTTCTCACCGGATCACCTTTGTCATTTCGTGGAACATGCATCATCAATATGCACAGGTTCGATGTGAAATGCAAAAGCGCTTGACTCTCTCTGCTGTCTGGAATATATTCGTTCCAATAAGAAAAGAGGAGAGAATGCCCCTCAAGGCAGGATCAGACGTATTCATGAAAGAAGCAATTGCAGAGGCCCGCACCGGCATTGCCGAGGGGGGAATTCCAATTGGTTCAGTGTTGGTGCGTGACGGGACAGTCGTGGGACGCGGGCACAACCGGCGAGTGCAAGAGGGAAACCCCATGAAACACGCAGAGATTGATTGTCTGATCAACGCAGGCCGGATCGGTTCGTATCGAAACACGGTTCTCTACTCAACGTTGATGCCGTGCTATCTTTGTGCTGGTGCCGCTGTCCAGTTCCGGATTCGCAAAGTTGTGGTCGGAGAGTCCCGGACTTTTCCCGGTGCAAGGGAATTCATGAGTCAGCATGGCATCGAGGTGATTGACCTTGATCTCGACGAATGCGTGCTCATGATGAAGGAATTCATCAAAGCACATCCGGTACTCTGGAACGAAGACATTGGTGAATAGAATTCTCCGTCCGGCATTTCGCAGAAGAACGTGGCGCTCCCTTCCCCGTGAGCGCCACCGGTGTGGACCTCCTATTTCATGATTATCATCTTGTTCGTGCCTGTGAAGGCACCTGCATGCAACCTGTAGAAATACACCCCGCTTGCGAATCCAGTCGCGTCCCACTCCACCGACTTGTACCCCGCTTCCTGCATCTCGTCAACGAGTGTCGTAACCTCCTGTCCCAACACATCATATAACTTGAGAATAACCCAATTGCTTGCTGGTTGTTGATAATTGATAATTGTCTTCGGGTTGAACGGGTTGGGGTAATTCTGGTGCAAGGCGAATTCAACCGGCATACCTGGCGGGGGTTCGCCCACATTTGAAACCGTGTACCCGCATCCCCGGGACCACAAGCGGAGACTGTCATCGGCGGAAAGAGCGAGTCCGTTGAGTTGCTTCTCCATCCAACCGGCAAACGTGCCGAAGAGGGTATTGCCATGTCTCAGCATTAGACAGCGGAGTGAAGCGTCGGGAGTGGACGAGTCTTCCTCCACATCCAGGTAGCTTCCATTCAATGCCACATTAATGTGCCAGTCAGTAAAACTCTCGTCCTCGAAATCATCTATGAGCGTATCCCCAAGGATGATATGGTCGATCCAATCTGCCACTTCAAACATCGGTCCGCCGATGGTGCCGCCACCAACCGGAACCAGCCTGAATACTGTAACGGGTGTGTTCAGGAAATCGCCGCCACTGCCAAAAGAACTGATTGGTACAACGAATTGATGCCACACGGAATCGCGCTGGATATCCCGCGACCATTCCTGGCCGTCGCTTTCAACTAATATCAATGTCAACGGGCCGTTGGTTGTCTGCGTCACTCCGCCCTTGCATGGGACATCATTTGCCGTAAAAGCAAGAGTGAGAATCAATAAAGCACGCCCGCACACTGCCGGTATCCCCACCGCGTACCTTCCGGGTTTCCATGTTAGAGAATGAGGAACAGCCGTGGTGGCTATTCGCTGCGCGCCACGGCCGATGGAACATCTTCTTACTTACTTCAACACCACCAATTTTTTCGTTGCCACAACATCCCCGGCCGTCAGTCGATAGAAGTACACGCCGCTTGCCAGGATCGTTGCATCAAACTCAACCGACTTGTACCCGGCTTCTTGTATCCCGTCAACCAGTGTTGCTATCTCTTTTCCAAGCAGATCGTAGACCTTCAACGATACCTGCGAAGTGACAGGCAGGTCGTAAGAGACCACGGTTACCGGGTTGAACGGATTGGGGTAGTTCTGGTGTAACGCGAATGCGGACGGAAGTTCGGCTGGTGTTGTACCCTTTCCGGGACCGGTCTTCACAAACCAGACATCATCAATAAAGAACTCATCGCCTGATGCATCATACGGCGCAAACCAAAATCGCAAACGTGCATCGTTTGTGGCGGAAGCGAACCCTGTTGTCGTGAATGTCCTGGCGAAGCTCTGCCACTCGGTTGTGAGGTCAACAACCCAGTTGTTCAGACCAAAGTTGTTGTACGGTGATGTGTGTTTCTGCAGGAACACCGCCATGTTGTGTCCTGTGCCGGAGCGCGCCTGGAACGCCAGTGTGTACGTTGTGTATGATTCAAGGTAAAGTCCCGACTGGTGGAGTTGTACATTCGTTCCGGCTGTGATAATCGAAACCTTTGCACAATTCTCGCCATAGGTGTTATGGTGAGGATATGTGGAAAAGTTGCCAGCGCCATTCGTGTAGAATGTCCAGTTATCTGTTCCTCCTTCGAAGCTGGAGTTGGCTACCACACTCACGGCCGCCATAACAGACAGGGTTGCGGAGTTGCTCTGCGCGGTGCCGTAGGGATTGGTGACAATGCACCGGAACTGTGATCCGTCATCGGCAAGGGCAACAGGTGGCGTTGTGTATGACGCATTGGTCGCGTATGGGATGTTCACGTTGTCTTGCTGCCACTGATAGGAGAGGGGAGTGCTTCCCCCCGCAACGACCGCGAATGTGGCCGTTTGGAACTTGGCCACGGTTTTGTTTTCCGGATGTGAGACGATGATTGGGGAGGTATTGCCGACTTTCTCCAGAATTACGTCATCAACATAAAAATGGTCTCCAGCGGCTCCGGCGAAAGAGAATCGAAGGCGTCCGTTCTCGGTAATTGTGGTGAATCCACCTGTCACGAACTCCTTGACGAACTGCTGCCATGAGGTGCCGAGGTCAACATTCCAGTACAAGCCATAAATGGTAAACGGAGATGTGTGCCGCTGCAACACCACGGCGAGGTCGTGGCCGGTTGTCGAGTAGGCGGAGAAACTGAGTCTGTATCTTGTCAGCGGTTCGAGTACCATACCCGTCTGATACAACTGTCTGTTTGTGCCGGCGGGGGACGCGATGATAACCTCCGCGGCGTGGCAACTTGCAACCCCAGCAGCTGCATTCGTAAACGTCGCTCTTCCGTTTGAGTAAAAGACCCACGGAGGGATCCCATTTTCAAATCCATTGTTCTCAAGCAAACCCGGGTTGGGGTTGGAGTTGTTGTGGTACACAGCAGTTACCGCTGTGGCTGTGAATGGCAAAAAACCACTCGCAAGGATGTCGAGATCTCCATCATTATCGCTATCACCCCAATTTACTCTACCGGCATTGATTGTTGGTATCAGGTTGGTGATGAGAGAAAAGTTCCCATCGGTATTCCGGTAAACAGCGAGGACGCCGCCATCCCCGCCCGCGTCACCACCCAGGAGAATATCAAGATCGCCATCGTCATCAACATCTCCCCACGCAACGCCCTGTTGACCGGCCCGGGCATTTGGCAATCCAGAGGCAACTTCAGCAAATGTTCCAGCATTATTGGCGTAAAGCCGTGTTGTATATCCTAAAGCGGTCTGACCCATGATGACAAAGTCAGGATCGTTGTCGTTGTCATAATCACCCCACGCAGCGGATGTCGCCTTAAAGTGTGGTTCAATGCCGGCACCGATAGCTGTGAAAACCCCGGCATCGTTTCGGAAGATTTCGGCATAAGGGTCCGAATTACAGACTTGAGGAACTGCGGCACATGTTAAAGGTCCCGCCAGAAGAAGATCAAGGTCCGTGTCGTTATCATAATCAGCCCAGGCAATGACGCCCGAACGGACACCCGGCAGCCCGATATCCAGCTGCGTGAATACTCCGCTGTCATTTCGGTACAGGCGAGTGGCGAAACCAGAGACATTGGCGGGCCCGAAATGACCGGTCATGACCAGATCAATATCCCCGTCCTGATCAAAGTCTCCCCAATCGCCATGAGCCATGCGCATTGGGAGGAGGTCGGCCCCAATATCGACGAACACGCCGTTTTCATTTCTATAAATGATGGTAACATAAGGCGGACCATCGGAGAGATCATCACCACTCAGCAAGAGATCAGGGTCTCCGTCCTTGTCGAAGTCCTCCCAATCAGCAAATGATGTCTGTGCCAAAGCCGGAAACGATATCCCGCTGTTGACGTACACACCGCAATCGTTGCGCATTAACACGGTATTGTTCTTACCAGTGACGAGGATGTCCAAATCCCCGTCACCATCATAATCCGCCCAAACACAATCCGGACCTTCCGGCGACGGATTTGCCACTTGCGTGAAATCCTGTGCTTGTGCGTTGAATGCAAGAAAAATGAAGAAAATAAAACACACCACGTATAGGATCGATTTAACGATAGAGCTTTTCATGGCTTACTCTCCTTATAGTGTTCTTTCTAATGCCGGGGCTGACCCCTGGTTGAATTGACGTCGACGCACAAATGAGCACTCGCATCCTCCTTTTCCGACATCTGCTCGGGTTGTCGTTCTTGGCTGCTGCTTTCTTCAACGAGGGTTGATTGAAAAAAGAATGACGCTCCCCGGACCACATGAACTCGAGGATAGCGCCACAGGTGAGAAAGAGCAATGAGGTTCTACAATTCTTGCCCGCAGCCGCGTTGTACGATGCGACAGCAGGATGGATCTACTTCGTGACGATCATCTTCTTGACTGCATTGAATTCGCCAGCGTGAAGTCTGTAGAAATACACGCCGCTTGACAATCCGCTCGCGTCAAACTCCACCGACTTGTAACCGGCTTCCTGTATTTCATCGACGAGTGTCGCGATTTCTTGTCCCAGTATGTCATACACCCTGAGCGTGACCCGATTGTCCGTTGGTTGTCGATAGTGGATAATTGTCTTCGGGTTGAACGGGTTGGGATAGTTCTGATAGAGCGCAAATGATGCCGGCGTTTCCGGTGCGGGGTTTCCTTTGGCAATAATCAGTTTCTGAAGTACCGCATCATCAATGGAGAATTTGTCTCCTGCGGCATCATACGGCGCAAGCCAGAAACGCAGTCGTCCGTCGGTTACCGGGTTTGTGAAGCCCGATGTCACGAAATCCACGCTGAACTGCTGCCACGCAGTTGTGATGTTGAAGACCTTGCCGGATAGTCCGTAGGCCGTGTACGGCGGAGTGTGTTTGTGGAGGTAGACCGAGAGGTTGTGCCCGCTGTTTGAATATGCCCGGAAGCTGAAGCGGTACGTAGTGCGGGGTTCAAGTACCAATCCTGCCTGATACAACTGTACATTTGTCCCCTGGGTATTGATGGAGATCCGGCCCGACTTTGTGCCGCTCGCGCCGGGTACAGCAACTGTCGAGAATGTTGCTGATCCGTTGCTATAGAATTGCCAGGGTGTTGTACCCTGCTCAAAGCCGGGGTTCACGAGAATGTTCGCGGGCACCCCGAGATCCGACAACGGTCGCCTGAATGTTGTTCTAGCAGTCGACGCGAACAGCTTTGTGCCGTTCGTAGCGAGCGCTATGGTCGCCGTATCAGTTAACCCTTCATTCACTGCAATCCATGTGCTGCCATTGTTGGTGCTCCGAAAAACCCCCCGATCCCCGGCAGCAAAAACCACTCCCCGAACGGTGATCAAGTCCCTGATCCAGTGAAGGGTCATTCCGTTGCTGGCGTGCGTCCATGTACTCCCATTGTTGGTGGAACGATACACACCGGCATCCGGGGTTGACACTCCGGCGAATACGGTCGTGCCATTAATAGTTAACGCGGAAACTTCCGGGACAGGAAGGCCATTGTTTACCGGAACCCAATGGGATCCTGCATCTGTCGAGCGCACCACACCCTGTCCGTTTGCAAAGATGACAGTCCCCTGTGTAGCAAAATCGTCCACGTTACCTGAATACGAAGTAGCTGTCCAGGTATTTCCACCGTTGGTTGAACGGGAGATTCCTCCATATCCACCCACAAAGAGGATTCCACCAGATACTGCAAAATCGTAGAACCAACCACCCGAAAGCCCGTTGCTCGCGGATGACCATGTGTTTCCATTGTCTGTCGAACGAAAAACCCCCACTTCTGTTGCCGCAAACACCGCACCATCGTAGAATCCAAATCCCAATATGTAGCCTCCCCACCATCCCCCAACATCAGCCCAGGACTCTCCATTATCCGTGGTCCGGTGTATCGCACCATCGAATATGCCCGGATCCCAATCCATGCCTGTTCCCGCGAACAATGCAGCTTCGTGTGCACCAATGTTCTGGATACGACTGGCCGGACCGATATCGGGTCCGTTGGTCTCTGTCCATTGGGAAACCGTCACTGTGGACATCACCATTACCACGAGAATTGTAGACAAGATGTCTCGATGTAATTTCATACTTCCTCCTTCAGGGACGAACCCAATAATTGGTGATGCTTCGCATTGAAATTCACGCCACTCCACACATGGCTCTGCGACCCAAGCCCGAAGTATTACTTCCCTGCATCCGGTTTGGCCGCAGCTACAAGCTGCACTCCGCACACCGGACAGTACTTTCCTGTCGGGTAGAGAATCGGCTCGTGACATTGCGGACATGCGTTGATGAGTTTCGTTCCGCATGCCAGACAGAAGTTGAGCAGCTCTGCGCTTGCCGAGAAATTGCCGCACACCGGACAGACCATATAACATTCGCGTTGCACACGCGTCTTGACAGCTTCGGGATCAACTGGCTTGTGATTCGACATGGACCGTTCCTTGAATCAGAATCGCAATGGGCGAAGGGTTTAATCCACAGAGTGGTTTGACTTATTCTTACCAAATGTGTGCCGTGGTTGTGACAATGAAAAAACGTAGTCAAGGCAGTGAATTTGCCCGATTATTTACCCGGATCAGGGGGTGGGAGTGTCAAAGGAAACGGATGTTTCCAAAGAGAGGAAACAGATGGTTCCTGTGGCCCAGACTTGTATGGTTAGAATTAGGGGGCTTACCTGAGATGCAGCGCGCGCAAGATCTTTCTCACACCCTGAGGTGTCATCTGTGCTATTCTTGCAGCTTTTCCGACGTTGTTTCCGGAGAGTTCCCAAACTCGCTGGAAGTAGTCGCGTTTGAAGTGACGATCTGCGTTTTGATAGGAGGGAAGATTATGCGGCTCGCTAGAAAGAAGCGGGCAAGCATGGCCTAGTGGGTGTGACAACACGGGGAAGTGTTGGGGATATAAAATTGGTCCGTCGGAATAGGAGAGAGCATTTTTTACGGTGTTCTCCAGCTCACGGACATTCCCAGGCCATTGGTATCCCTTGAGGCCGGCCAGTGTCTCTGGTGCGAAATCAAATACCTCGCCACGTTTTCCGCCGGAGTGTGTTTCCAGGAAATATTGAGCGAGGGGCTCAATGTCCTGCACGCGCTTACGGAGTGGAGGGATGGTGAGGCGTACGCCGGAAATCCTGTGATAAAAATCTTCACGGAGTTTCCGCTTGCGAACAAGTTCTTCGAGATTATCGTTGGATGCCATGATGAGTCGAACATTCAGCCGGACGTCTGAGCGTCGCGGATCCTGGCCAACTCTGGAAACGCGCTTGTACTGCATGAAGTACTGGAGTTTTAGCTGGGTCGTCTCGTCAAGACACGAGACTTCAGGTATATAAATGGTCCCGCCGTTTGCTGCTTCGAACTTTCCCATTTTTGCCCGCTCTGCGCCGGAGAATGCCCCTTTTTCATGGCCGAAGAGTTCAGACTCGATAAGCGTTTCGCTGAAGGTGCGCATGACAACAGGGACAAATGGCCTGTCACTTCGCGGACTGCGGCGATGGATCTGCCAGGCAATCAGGTCTTTGCCGACTCCGGTTTCCCCGATCAACAATACATCGAACTCGAGTCGGGCAAGTCGGGTGATCTCCAAATCAATCATCTTCATCTCATCACTGGCAAAGATGAAGGTGTTCTGCTGTTGCGCATGTCCTTGTTCCAGCGTTCTCAGGCGGATTTCCAGATCACGCCGTTCAAGGGCTTTAAGAATCTTAAGAGCCAGATGATTGGGCTCGATATCCTCGGTGATGAAATCGTACGCGCCCTCGCGCATGGCATCCACAGCATTGTCAACATCAGAATGGTCTGCAATAACGATGACCGGGAGGTGAGGATCAACTTCGCGGTGAATCAAATGAACAATCTCTGTACAGGTAATGTCCGGCAAAGAATGCTCGAGCAGTACCGCGGAAAAGCCTTGAGTGCGGAGAAGGTCAATGGCTTTGCGAACCAAACCCGATGCGACAATCTCGTAGCGACTGCCAAGTGTCGTCCACACGTCTTGAAAACGATTCGTACTGTTATGAATGACAAGCAGCTTGTTCATCGGATGCCCTAGAGATTTACCGACAACCAGGCAACATGATCCCGTGATTGAAGAAGAGTCCTGCCCGCGATGAGTTAGGTGAAAAATATGTTGAGGCCTTTGAGGTGGATCGTGCAGGAAGGACTGTGCAAAGAGCGGGGTGTGAAGCGTAAGCTATAATGGACAAGGTATCAAAGCGCCGTCCGAATAGCAACGGATGTTTCTCTTTTTGAGGAACAATGGTGATGAGTTGTTGAAGAAATCAACACACCGGCAGTAAAACTCAGGACGGCTGAAACAGAACCATGGTCTCCATTGTGGCTGTTCCCGGGAACATGTCAAATGGCACCGCTGCTGCGATCGTATACCCGCTGTCCGTCCAGCGTTTGATTTCCTTCGGCATGAGGTCAATATTGCAGAAAAGGTGAAGCACGCGCGCTGGTCGCTTTGCTGCGATGTACTCAATAACGCCGTCGGCAGCACCATTGCGCGGTGGGTCGAGCAATACGAGGCTGCTAGCATCAAGTCTTTTGAGCGACATTTCCACGGATTCCTCTGCAAGGTCGTTCCTGAGGAACCGTGCGTTGGTAATTCCCTGTCGCCGGGCATTGGCAATGGCCGACTGGACGGCATTCGCGGAGTTCTCAATCCCCACCACGGCCTTTGATCTTCCGGCGAACTGTAACGCGAACAAACCATGCCCGCAATACAGATCATACATCGTCGATTCCTGATGGGGGTTCAAAAGCTCGATCGCTTTCATGACCAGGTCGTTGACCAACGACAGATTGATCTGGGAGAAGGCAAGGGGCGAGAAGAGAAAGCTCTTTCCAACAATCCGCTGGAATATCTCCGGCTTACCAAAGAGCTTGCGAACAGTCTGGCGGTCTGTGTTGGCCCCGAGATAGTACCGGCCATCAGAGTCATCCTCGTAGAGGAATACTCCGGAGATGAAATCGAATTTGCGCGTCAACGATTTCGAGATGGTGTTTGCAGTGGTGACAAGCAAGGGGGTGATCTCTTCAACGTTGAAGATGATGGAAAACTCGGCATAGTTCCCCTTGATCACCACATAATTCAATTTCTCGGCCAGAGGTTTGGTGTGAGGTGAGAGAAGGGCAGTGGAAATCATTGCGTAGATTTCGGTATGCTGCGCGGGTTCAATTGCGCACTTGACTACACTGAAGCTGCCACCGTCGCCCGATTCGGCAGGATCAATCAAGCCGAGAATGGTGCCGGTCAGCCGGCGGAACGCTTTTCTCTTGGTGACAGTCCGGTAGCCCCGTCCCATTGGTGATGGCACGAGGGACCCGAGGGTAGTCCGGGGAAAGTGCTCGCCCCAGAATTTTTGCAGGGCCAGATTCTTAATCCGGACTTCTTGCTCGTAGGTAATGTTGACAGCAAGGCAGAGGCGACATCTCTGGCCATGCTCGGATTGACATTCGCCGGATTCAAGCGGGCGTGGAGGGAGTGATTCAGATACGAGGGTGGAGCGGAGCAGCTCTTCGAAAGCTGGCACGGTCAATCGACGAGCGAGTCGAGCGCCCGTTGCAGTCGCGGAAACATCTCATTGATCTCCTGAAGCGAGACGGCACCCACGGAGAGTCGGAACCAGCCATCGTCTTCCGTTGTGCCGAATGCCTGGAACGGCACGACGGCGAGTTGTACCGTGTTCAACAGGTACTTTCGAATATCCTCGTTGCTGCGGAGACACTCACCAGTCGGTGTCTTCTTTCCGGCCAGGGCGAATTGTGTGCTCAGGTATATTGCCCCCATCGGAACGATTGCATCCACCGGCTGCCCGGCGTTCTTTAGTGCGGTGATTCCGGTGTACAGAGCGTCGAGTCTTGACTTCAGGCCAGCCTTCATTTCTTTGTGGAAGGACTTGATCTCGTCAGTCGCGCTGATGAGTTGTGCTGTTGCAACCTGCTCTGCGCGCGGTGCCCACGCGCCAACATGTGCCAGCATCCCGGCCATTTTTTTTATGATGTCCGGCGGTGCAACAGCCCACCCGACTCGCACGCCCGTTGCTGCAAACGATTTGGAGATTCCGTCGATGAATATCGTGTAGGGTTCCATGGCTGGTCGCAAGGAAACGGGGTTGCAGTGCTCGGTGCTGCCGAATGTCAACATCCAGTATACCTGGTCGTACATTACAAACAACGGTCGCTCGGAGGTTGACCGGCGAGCGTTCTCTTCGAGCACCAGGTCGCAAATTGCTCCAAGCGCTTCCTGCGTGAAGGCAGTCCCCGTGGGATTGAGCGGTGAGTTCAGGGCAAGCAGGCGGGCATGCCGGAGGGGCTCCTTCAGTAGTTGCCATGTCGGAAGGAATGCATTCTCCTTTCTGCACACGATAGGCCGACCGATTGCCCCGGTGAGATGGCAATAGTGATTGTTGTTCCATGATGGTACCGGGTACACGACGATGTCGCCGGGGTCGAGGATCGTGTTGTAGGATGCAAAAATTCCCGGACGGGAACCGCTGGTAACCAGTACTGATTCAAGAGGATAGTGCAAGCCCAGCCACTGCCGGTAGAACTCCTGCACACCATGGCGCAAAGGAAGCATTCCGTCTGCCGGGGGATAGTTGGTTTCACCACTTTCCAACGCGTCCTTGATCCGATCCTTCAGGAAACGCGGGATACGAAATTCTTTTGGACTGAAATCACCGACAGTGAGATTGCAGATCTGTGCCCCACCCGCCGTCATCGTGCGGATATCGGAAGCGATTTTGAGAATCTCGGAACCAATCAGGCCCGATGCCATGGTGGAAAGCCGCAATGCTTCATCCTCAGCTGAGAGGGTACCGACATCTTCGGAAGACGAGACGGGATCAGTAATACTCATGGAATGGAATTGCAGTGGGACGGACTATTTAAGATCAATATATCAAAAAAAGATGTAATCCACAGCTACAACTGGCGAATTATCAAGAGGGATGTTAGGGGTTAGAGTTGCGGACAATGGAGTTATCGAGAGTACTCAGGTCATCACTCATTATTTCTTGAGTGCCAACCTCGAGAACACGGGCTATAATAGCACTCATGTTGTCATTGCTGCCGTTGAGTGTGGCAGATCTGAGCAACTCGTGTACGATATGCTCGGTTTCTTGCCTGCTGATAATCTGAATGATCATTTCCTCGGACAAAAAGTCGCTTATCCCGTCCGTGCAAAGCAGAATGGTATCCCGGGGTTCGATGCGAAGGATTTGCATATGTACGGAAACGTGTTGCTGAACACCCAGTGCCTGGGTCAAAACGTGGGAAGCACTCTTCCGCGGCCGCACAATTCCCGGGAGTTCGTGTGCAATGGTGTCGTCCTCCGTTCTAAGTACGCGGGCCCCATTCCGGACAACATATGCCCGACTGTCTCCCACACTTGCTGCAACGACATACTGTTGCGTAACCAATACAGCAACGACAGTACTTCCCATTCCGGCACACATATTGGATGTTCGGGCCTTTTTATAAACCATTCTATTGGTCGATTGAACCGCATCCCGGAGTGCTTGTGAAGGGGTTTCCGCCGTGCTCGCGCAAAAAAAGGCGTAGAGATGATCGGTTACCATCCTGCTGGCAATTTCTCCGGCGTTGTGTCCGCCGAGACCATCTGCAATCACGAGCAGGGTTCCTTCGCGCTGAGCTTGGTGAGCCGCGTAGTGAACCGCAAAACTGTCTTCGTTCAAATCTTCCCGGGGGCCTGCGTCGCTGAGCGCGACGATTTCCAATCGTGCGCTGGACAGATCCTCGGGTCCGTTGTGATGCTCGTTCATGTCCGGCCCCAATCTCTTCAAACGTGAACGAACAATCAGTTGGTTGCCTGAACTTCGGGAGTTTCAGACCGTACAGGGAAATGCATGGCGAACGTCGTACCCTCGCCTTTGCATGAACGCACATGGATTGTTCCACCATGATGCTCAATGATCTGTTTACAGATACGAAGTCCGTACCCGTGTCCATCGACTTTCGTAGTGATCTTCTCCGTAAACAATCTGTTCCGAACATCTTCCTCAATTCCCGGGCCATTATCCTTCACTTGGACGAGAATAGCATGCTCAAGAAGGTTATACTCTGTGCTCAAGGTAATCGTCGCGTTGTCGCGCGCCTCAGCCGCATTATTCACAAGGTTCAGCAACACCTGCTGTATCTGGTCCTGGTCGAGAGGGATCTCCGGTAGATCGTCCGCAAGAGACATCACCAGATTTGTCTGTTTGAACTTCGGCAACACACGAATGAAGTCGATAAAGTCCGTGATGACGGCATTGGGATTTCCGGGAACCGGATCCTGCGTCGCACGATTACGCGTCAGGAGGTTCTGTGAGAACCCTTGGATCTTGCGAACTCCGTTCATTGTTTTTTCGACTATCGTTTTGATCTCTTCTGGCGTGATGCGGTCCACTCGTCGTTGCAGAATCTGAAGATTCAGCAGCACCACGGCCACCAGATTCTTGAGTTCATGGCTGACTTCCGCTGCCAACTCGCCCTTCATTGCCATGCGCTCAAACTTGATGATTTGCTCATTGGCTTGACGGAGATCGTCATAAGTGGTCTTAAGGTCTTGATAGAGGCGCGCGTTCTTGATCGCGATGGCTGCTTGTCCGGCAAGGATCTCAAACAGGTGCAGCACATCGGCCTTATCCACAGCCTGGATATACTTGCTGTCAACATAAATCACGCCGATACTGTCTTCCTGTGTCCGCACCGGGCTGCAGAGGATTGTCTGGAGCTCGAGATTCATGATGCTTTGTCTTCGCTCGAACCGTTCGTCGCTCAAAGCGCTTTCGATGCAAACGGATTCTCCCGTTGTAAACACATCCTCCAGAACACTGGAGCTGACCTGGAAACTGCTGGGTTCGATCAACTGGCCGGTTGCGCTCCGTGCCACGGCAAATTGCAACTTCCCTTCAGGGTTGGCAAGCATCAGGAATCCGCGTTCCGCGTGGGTAATCCGAATCGCCTCATCGACCACCAGATCGAGAACATCAGCAAGAACAAGTGATGTGTTTATTTTGCGAACGACATTGAGAATGGTTTCCAGATCACGTGCGCGTGGGTGTGATGGAGCGCTGAGCACCGCCGTGCCGGATTGTTCCTGAAACTCCTGTTCGATGAGATCATCAAAGTTCATTTTGTTCTCCTGTGTGATATTCGCTTTTTCCGGCTACCGAGATGCTTTAGTTCCACCATTGTCCGATCTGCTTCGCTCATTGCGCCCACCCGGACAAAACAATGTCGTGCCTGTTCAAATGCTTCTTGAGCTGCCGCGGCATTTCTCCGCTTCTTCTCGAGGAAGCCAATCTCCAGGTATGTTTCACCCGTATTGAGATCGTTGTTGAGTTCAAGATTAATGCGAAGGCTTGTGTCCAGGTACGATCTGCTGATTACATGCTGCTTGAGTTCACGATGGATCATTCCCTTTATCTTGTATGCATCCGCAATGCTGAGTCTGTCATTGGTTTGTGTAAACGCTTCTAGCGCCTGGTTCACAAGCTTGAGAGCGGCGGCGAAGTCGTTCATTCGATAATAAGCCGTTGCCTTTCCAAGATTTGCTAGACCTCCCAGATTGGTGTTTCCGATTGTCGCGCTCAGTTCCTGGCTGGACGTAAACTCATGCATCGCAATCGCAATGTTCCCTTTGCTCAGGTAACTCATGCCAACATTATGATGCAGGGCTGAAAGTCGACCCACATCACCCACTTCTTCAAAGTGCGATTGTGCGCGTTTGAAATGAACAATTGCCGTGTCGGGCTGAGATAGAATGTTATAGACGATTCCGAGATTCATCAAGACAGAGCCGATCATTGCCGACTGATCATTGCCTTCGAGAGCTTCCAGTGCCCGTCCGAAATGCGTTTGCGCAACACCGAGATTCCCCTGCTCGACACAGATCGTACCGAGGATGTTCTCAACCCTTGCCCGCGCCACCTCGTTGTGCAACTTGAGGAACATCTGCCGGCTGCGATTGAGATCGCCATGTGCGAGTTTCCATTTTCCCTGACGTGCAAAAACATCGCCACGCTTCATCAGCGCTTCAGCCACCAGGGCCGTGTCCTTCCGCTCTTCGGCAGACGTCAGCGTGACCGTGAAGATTTCTTCGGCAAGCTGGACGTCGCCATGCTCGTGACAGAGGTTTCCGATGGCAGTGAGTATTTGCGCCAGGTCTTCCTTGCGCAGGATATTCCTGCACAAGGTGATGAGGTGGTCCACCTTCTCTCTATCGGCTGCATCAGACCGTTGTGGACTGCCGCTTTGACGTTCGGCACCGATCAGCCGTTGCTCAAGTGTCTCAAGCCGTCGCATGCTGGTAATGAACCGTGCGACAACCCCCGGATCACACTTGGTCTTGACCAGCCGGAGAAGTTCTCGTTCTATAAGGTCGAGCTTCATGAGTTGTCCTGGTTATCGCGCAAATGCGTATCGTGAAAAGTGGGTGAGTCGCACCACTAGCAGCCCGTTTGTCCGGTCTATTTCCGACGGGTGGAGTTCCCACGTGTCTGTACTCTCGTTATAGTAGTAGAACTTCGTACCGTAGACGTTGCCCTTGGTGAGTCCGGCCTCAGCAAACGGAACATACAACGTGACCTGTGTCTGGAATGTGAGTCCTTCCGGACCGAAATCATAAACACGACCCAAAGCCCCGGGGAGATCCTCTGGAGTTGAAACTGTCATTCTGAAAACTATTGTCGCTGTGTCGGTGAGCGCGCCCTGAGGAAATACCAGTGATGCGGTTCGCACAGAGACTGTGCCGCCGCCGGGGCCAATGAGGCCCGACGAAATCCATGTTGTATCAAGCGATACGGCGTAGACGCCATTCCGCAAAATTTGGTATTCCAGTCTGTGACTTTTGATCTTTGACGGCAGAGCCAAATCCCACCTGCCCGTGTTGTCATTCTTGCGATAGAGAAAGTACTTGGTTCCGTCGGAAATGTTGTCTGGAAGGCCAACATCCACAGGTTCAACTTTCACTGTCAGGGGGCGCAAGAAAGCCACGCTCGAGTTCTCACCGAACGCCATCGTCCGCGAAAGGAATGGTGTCCCGGTCGTATCGAAATCGCAGATCGAAAATGAAACCGGCGTTGGAACAAGCACAGATCCACTTTCGTACTTTACTTCCGAGTTCAAAGTGAATAGTGTACGGCTCGAGTTCGGCGCCAACATGCCGATCGCAGTGGCGCATCCAATCCAAGTTAAATCAAGCGATACGGCGTATACGCCATTCTGAGAAATTTCGTATTGCAGTTTGCTACCTTCGATCCTTGACAACAGAACCAAATCCCACCCGCCCGTGTTTTCATTCTTCCGATACAGAGAGTACTCGGTTCCGTCGGAAATGTTCTCTGGAAGACCAACATCCACAGGTGCAACTTTCACTGTCAGGGGGCGCAAGAAAATCTCGCTCGAGTTCTCACCGAATGCCATCATCCGTGAAATGAACGTTGTCCCGGTCGTATCCAAATCGCAGATCGAAAATGAAACCGGCGTTGGAATAAGCACAGATCCCCTGTCGTACTTTACTTCCGAGTTCAAAGTGTATAGTGTAAGGTACGAGTCCAGCTCCAACATGCCGATCGCAGTGACGCATCCAACCGTATCACGTGTGGGATTAATCCCGACACCTGAAATCAAAGACCGGGAGCCACTCGGGGAGCCGACCGGGTCGGAAGAAGCGTTGAACGGATCATCGCATCCCGCGGCGATTGTCATTATCACCATCAATCCCGCAAGAAGTGTACTCATGCTTTTTTTCATCGGATTCCTCATGTTTGATTCTGTCTAACGCGCGAATGCGTATCGTGAAAAGTGATTTAATGTTACCACAAATCTCTGATTTGCCGCGTCGACCACGGTCGGTTGCGCTTCCCACCGGTTCAGGCTTTGGTTGTAGTAGTACAGCTGGTACTGATAAGGATTTGCATTTCCCAAGCCGGCATCGTTGAACGTAACATACAATTTTGACGGGGAAAGGAAATTCAATCCGTGTGGCGCAAAGTAGTACTCCCGGTTCAATGCTCCAGGCAAACCGGTGGGTTGGCCCACAGTGATGGTAAAACTGACAAGCGTTGGCATCAGAACGGCAAATGGCGGAACGACAAGCTTCGACTGTCGGACCTGCAGCGTTCCTCCGAGCAACGGTGTTACCAACCGTGTCACAGTTCCGAGGAGTTTCCCGATAAGAAAATCCGATCCAATTGCGGTATTCTCTACCGGTTGAGCGACTGCAGCGGGTTGGCTGTGGCCTTGCGGGACAACAGGATTCATCGAGTCGACCTGGCAACCCCAAAGGATTGTCAGTGACAAGACCATAACCAGTGCCCGTGTTAAGAATCCGTTTTCTTTGAACATTTTCCCCCCAACATTAAGATGAGTCTTCTTTGTGTTCAATCTCTGTGCATTCGTACACAAACATTCATAGCAAAGAGAACCAATCTCTATGCCAGTCGTGCTCTCACAATGGAATATGCGATTACGAAGCGAGGAGGGTACTTTCTTGAATCATCAAGGTCAGAGCAGGAAACTGCGAGGAACATTGCGACGTGACAGATATCAACGGGTGCAACGATTCGATGCACGAGTGGTACATAGTGTTACATTATCGATCTTCTCCGCCCCGGAGAATCCTGTCAAGGCGGGGTCTGGAAATCTTAAGGATGCGGGCTGCCTTCACCTTATTCCCACCGGCATACTGGAGCACTTTCCGGATGAGTTGTAACTGTACTTCTTCAACCGAGGCCTGACTTATCGGAGTAAGTATGGTGATCGTATCACCGCTGTGTGTGTTCTGAGCGTTAGCTGTGATCACGGGAGCACTCTTCTGTTTTTCCTTGCGGTGTTTGTGTGGTGCGAACTCAAAATCATGTTCAGTAATCCATTCCCCCTCCTCAAGAAGGACCGCGCGTTCGATACAGTGCTTCAGCTCGCGCACGTTTCCCTCCCACGTATGGTCCATAAGCGCGTTGAGTGCCTGGTGTGTAATACCTTTGATGTTTTTGGCATATGTCTCGTTAAATGTCTTCAGAAAACCTTCTGCAAGACGCGGAATGTCTTCCTTTCGTTCGCGTAATGATGGAAGCTCCAGCGGGAGAATTTTAAGCCGATGATACAGATCGCGCCGGAACTCGCCGCTCTGCATCTTGGCTTCGAGGTGCGCACTCGTCGCCGCGATGATACGTGCCCGCACGGGAATATCGCGGATACCACCGACACGTCGCATGATCCTATCCTCGATCACCTTGAGCAACTTCGACTGCATCGCCAGGGAAATGTCGCCAATCTCATCAAGGAATATTGTCCCATCACCGGCCAGTTCGAACAACCCGATCTTTTTCTCCTTTGCGTCCGTGAACGCACCTTTTTCATATCCGAAGAGCTCGCTTTCCAGAAGCGTTTCCGGAAGTGCCGAGCATGCGATATCCACAAACGGACTGGAACTGGCATGTCCGTTATAATGCACTGCTCGGGCAAAGAGCTCCTTTCCGGTTCCGGTTTCACCGGTGATCAACACTGTCATGGTCCGGTTTTTGATGACTTTGTGTGCCCGCTCGATCGTGGTCTTGAGAATTTGGGAGTCCCCGATGATATGGTGGAAGTCGTACACCTGCTGCTGAAGTTGTTGGTACTTCTCCTTTCCTTTACGAGCGTGCCATTCGGTGTGCAGCAGAGTGATCTGCTCAGTGATCTTTCCCCGTTCTTCGGGTAGAAGAAAATATGAAGTAATCCCGATTTTTGTGAGCTCCACCGCGGAAGTGTGGTCTGCTGCATTCGTCAAAGCAATGATCGGTACGTTGCCGTTTGTTGACAGAAATTCGCGGATGCCGGATCGCAATTGCAATGTGTCCTTGTTAACATCAAGAAGAACGAGACTGGGCGCAGTAAACAGTGCTCGACCGGCGAGGAATGCCGGTGTCGAAGCAAACTGCAGATGAGTCCCTTCATCGTTTGGAATGAGACGTCGCACCTTCTCCATCATCTCTTTCTTCCCACACAAGAGTATCGTGAAACGTTTTTTGCGTTCGGCCACTCTACATCGCTCTCCTATGAAATGAGTTTCTGTATTGTGTCGAGAATATCCTGGCGTTGTTCGGCCTTAAGGTAATGATTTTTAAGTTCGGGTGAAGTACATTGTGCAACAAAGTACCGCAGCACGGCACCGGCCTTCTTGAATGCTTCAGCGGCGCGATCGTGCTGCCCGCGCGCAAGGTACTCGGCCCCGAGTGCATAGGGAAGCTTCCAGGAAAGCTCTGAGACGGGTTCCTTTCTGATGGCATCCAGCCCCTTCTTGAATAGTACCAGTGGTTTTTCCTGCGCCCCCTGCCCTGATTGTCCGATGAGACCCATAACATAACATGCCTCTGCATATTCCCGCGGGGAAGTCTTTGGGTCATTGATTATTCGCATGATGTGACTGGTTTCTGCGATGGCGCCGCTCCTACAGCGTGCCTCCGCCAATCGGATTGCAGGGTCAGGTATGGCGCCCGAGGGGCCATTTCGGAATAGCACGTCTGCTTGCTCAAATGGTTGTACTGCGCGATCAGGCTCGCCCCGATGAAGATGATACATACCGGTCATGTAAAGGAGCTGGAGAGTGAAAGCATCAAGACTGTTGCTTGTTATGAGGTCCGATGCCTCACCCAGGGCTGTTGACGCTTCCTGGAGCTGACCGAAAATGAGATGGACTTGGGTAAGTTGCAAGAGAGTCTCTACCAGACCGTGGGCGTCTTCCATTGTTGCATAAAGGGTTCTTGCTTCATTCCATGTTTCCAGTGCGGCCTGGTACGTGCCTTCAACCAATGCAACCTCACCAAGATTGGTGAGTGCATACGCGATCCCACGGATGGAGTTAATGCGTCGGGAAATTGTCAGGGCGCTCATATACAGTTCACGCGCTTTACCATACTCTCGTAGTTTGTAGTGGGCAATTCCAAGGTTGTTATAGATTTGTGACTGCTGGTTGAGTGTTCCGAATTCCCTGCTTGTTGCGAGCGCTTTGTCCCAATACTCGATTGCTTCCGCGGTACTCCCGCGCGCACTGAGCACATTACCGGTGTTGATCATTGCGTCGGCGACGCGCAATTGTTCACCCAGAGCACCGTACACATCGCTTGACGAATTGAAGTACCGGACTGCTTCATCGAGGCGTTCCTGCGCGAAGGAAGTGATCCCGAGATCGGTATAGATGGCTGCAAGAAGATGCCCATCCTTGTGTTTGTGAGCCTCTTCCAATTGTGAGAGGCATGATCGCTCTGCCGCGGCGTAGTTTCCCAGGGCAACTTCAATCCCGACAAGTTCCTGCCGCAGTTGGATTTGATGAAGCGCATCAGGATCGCCGTCGAGTGCATACGTGATGTTCTCTTTTGCCTGGCGATACTGTCCAAGTTGAATTTGGGAAAGGCCAAGATGCTTGTACAGACCAGGCTTCATTTCGATTGTTGCATTCGGGAGCGCTTCCTGTGCAACGTCAATTGCGCGCTGAAAGTCCCTCGCTTTGTACAATGTGTGTGCAAGGCGGGAGAGGATCATCATTAACCCGTTGGTATCGTTACGGGCGCGCGCACACTCGGCCGCCCGCTCGTAGAGCTGGCTCGATTGTTTGTATGCTGCGAGGGAATGTCCGGCCACGGCAGCTTCAACAAAGAATCGCTGTGCCTGCTGAATCTCTCCACAGTCATGATACTGTAATGCAATTTCCTGCAACTCCATGAACAGGGTATCTCCAGAGTCCAGAAGTGTCTGAGCGATCAGTCGGTGAAGATCGTCAGCGTCTTCCTTGATGAGTGAAAGGACCACAGATTTCAATCTGGATTGTCTGATGACCACATGTCCAGGTCCGCCAACGAACATGACGTAGCCCTTTGCTTCAAGGAGGGCAAGAAGGTGTTCCGATCGCTTCGGATTGAATGGAAGTACGGCAAGGAGGGTAGGACGTGGAACCGGAAGATGAAAACAGGAAAGCGCTGAGAGGATAACACGTTCTTCCGCAGCCAGTTGAGAAAAACGTGTCGCAAGCAGTTCATCCAGGTCCTTGGGGAGAATGCCTGCTATTGTGCGGGCAATGTCGTCCGCATGTATTGTTTCCGGCCATTGTTCCTTCAGTGCTTTGATCGCTTCCACGATGATTCCGGGAATACCTCCGTAGAGAGCGTGGAGATGGGTACCCACCGCATTCCCGACTGACTCCTCATCGAGAATACTTCTCCCCATGGCCTGTATTTCATCAACACGCAGTTCACCTAATGAAAGAATCCTCGTCCATAAAAGCGTGGCGTTTCGTGCGGTGTCTGAGGTTGTCCCCACGATCATCATTCGACCGGGTATTACATCACGGGCCGCCGCACAAATGACCTGCCATGAGTCTTCATCAATACGGTGGATGTCATCGAAGGTCAGGACAAAGGGAAACAGAGCACTGCACTGAATAATGAACCTGGCACAGCCCTCGATAGTGCTCTCGCGCTTGCGTGAATAGTCGGACGCGTCCCCTCGTGCCTGTGACTGGGCGTTGGCGAACACGATGGATGCCGCGTCTGCGAGCTGCATGCCGCCGGTCGAGTACGACCGCGCCTCGGCTTGAAGAAACTGCACCACCCGTTGCGCCGTCGCAAGAGGGGGATCTCCATCGCGTCCCTCCGTGTTAATCGTCAGGAGTTCACGCGCACCGGCAGATTTAATGAGCTCGACCAGAAGTGCGGTTTTCCCGATCCCTTCCGGTCCAACAACAAGGAGTGATGTGGGGGCACTCTGCGAATTCTCAACAATATCGTTGATGGCATCGGTGAGTATCTTGAGCTCTCCATCCCGCCCGACAAATGCAGGTTGTTCCCAGGTTTTGAAGAATCGATCCCTCTCATCCATTGAGGCAGAAGTAATAATGCGGGTCGCATCCCGGGCGGATGCAGGCCGATGTTCTGGGTCTTTGGCAAGTAGTTGCCGCATGAGATTGTGGAATGGTCGAAGGTCATCAGGTGGTTCAGCAGGGAAGAGCGGCTCGTCGTTGACGATTTTCTTAATGAGTTCAACGGGGGTTGGGGCCTCGAACGCGCACTTTCCTTCCAACAGTTCGAACAATGTTGCTCCCAACGAATAAAGATCCACCCGCGCGTCGCAGCGATCCCCACGCAGGAGTTCCGGTGCAGTGTATTCAAGAGTTCCGCGCAGGCTCTGTTCACCTGTTCGTGTCCCGGCGAATCCAAAATCCATCACTTTTGTGGACGGGAATCCCTGCTCCGTCTGTTCGAGAATCAGAATATTCTCCGGCTTGATATCGAAATGGATAATGCCGGCGCGGTGAATATAGTAGAGCGCACTTAGTGCTTGCATGATGACTGCGTTCAATAGGTGGGCCCGCTTTGGTGAAGCGCTAACAGTGCTGTACCAGGCAGCGAGGTTTGTACCTTCAATCAACTCCATGGTGAAGAACCTCCGTTGGAGGAACCTCGGGTCATCGGAGCTCGTAATTCTGCCGAAATCGAACATGCGTATGACATTCGGGTGGTGCAGGTTCGCCAGTACCGACACCTCGGCCCAAAATGTGTGTTCCTCTTGCGTGGAAGAATCCGCTTGTGAGTGCAGGATCTTGAAGGCAATGCGACGGTCGTTGTTGAGTGTATCCACGGCAACAAAGACTTCGCCGCTCCCCCCACTCCCAATGGTTGTCACGATCTTGTAGCGATGATTGATCATGCGGGAAGTGTGCCCGTGTGTGCACGTGAGGACGGGAGAGGACCAGTGGCGCGGTGGGCAGCAACCAAAATGATGGCCAGCGCCGCACCGGGAAATACTCCGATCCACCATGCGGTGTGAAGGTACACGGTTGCCTCACCCATCATATTTCCCCATGTTGGTGTCGGGGGCTGTACTCCGAGCCCGAGGAAACTCAACGCGGCTTCGCCAAGCACGGCATTGGCGAACTGCAGGACGGCAGCCGTTGTCAGGATCGGGGTGATATTAGGAAGAATATGACGCGTGAGAATTTTCGTTGCCGGGAGACCGAGCATGTTCGCGGCAATCATGAACTCTCGTTGTGATAATGATGCAATGTCGTTACGCATCACACGCGCTATGGTCATCCAACCGCTTACAGTGAGAACAAGTAACAGCGTAGTCAACGAATTTCCAAGAAAAGCCACGAGGCCGATCGCAAGAAAAATGCCCGGAACGGCAAGAAAGAGATCGGTGACGCGCATGAGGAGAATGTCGGTGGTACCTCCTATGTACCCTGCACAAATACCGATGAGTGTTCCCAGTAACACACTTCCCAGCGTCGCGAGAAGTCCAATGTACAAGGATGCGCGGGTGCCATACACCACCCTACTCAGAATGTCCCTCCCCGCATCATCTGTTCCGAAAATAAACATGAATGGAGATGCGTTGGTGTTTTCCACCGCATCAACCCCGCGCACCAACACATTACGACCCAGCAAATACGCACGCGCTTCGGTCAACAGAGCGTCAATCGATCCCGTACCTGGCGCGCTGTTTGTTTCAATTGTAACGACAACAGTTGCGCGCGACAGCGGCGGTTGTAATCGCGTTGTCACAAGATGTCCCTGGATATCCGGACCAAGAGGGGCGATAATCGGACAAGTCAGCGCGCAATACGCAGCGAGGACAAGTATTGTGCGGGATGGACCCAACGACATGCCAGCGTCTCCCCGGTTGGACATGAATAACCGTCGGAGACAAACAAGACTGTATACTCCTCCCCCAATCCATACAAGAGATGCCACCCAGAACTCAACAAGTGACACGTCGAACCCCTCTGGGGCAGAACCGGTAACGAGTAGTGCGACGGTGAGCATGAATGAGACTGCCCCGTAATACACCATCGGGAATTTCACCCAGGTGATGCCCATCCAAACCAGAACGGCGGCAATCACGGGAATCCGCCTCACATCTCACTCCGTCGTCGTGGATCAATAATGGCCTGGAGAACATCAGCGAGACTATTACCGAAAATGACAATGCAACCCGCAACAAGTGTGCATCCGAGCAAGAGTGGATAGTCCCGTGCGAAAATAGCCACTACGACGAGTCGACCCATGCCCGGCCAGGAAAAAAGTGTTTCCGTGACAACAACACCGGTCAGCAGAATGCCAAACTCCACCCCGATCAATGAAAGAACCGGCCCGATGGCGTTGGGAAGAATGTACGACCGAAAGGTCCTTGTCGCAGATAGACCCATGCTTCGCGCAACCGTAATGTATTCCCGTTCTTCAACTCGTGCGAGACTACTGCGAAGGTATCGGGTAAGCAGCGCTGCACCTGGAATGGCCACTGTGAAAGCAGGAAGTGCGAGGTGCATTGCTATGTCTGAAACTGTCCCGCGACCAGAACTGATTTGTGACATCATAAGCGAAGAGGGAAAGATCTCCAATCCGTACGAAAATGTGGTTAACAAAAGTATCCCGATCCAAAACGAGGGCAGGGCGTATGCAACGAGAGACCCCTGTGAAATAATCCTATCTGTCAGCCCACCAGGGGTGCGTGCAGCCCACAAGGCAAAGCACAACGCTGCGAGAATTTCGAGAAGAAGCGCAGTGCCCCCAAGCAGGAGAGTGTTGGGAAGAACCTCCGCCAGCACTGCGGTGACAGGTGCATGATGTGTGAACGAGTGGCCAAGGTTTCCCGTGAGCACCGAACCGATATATGACATGTACTGATCGAACAACGGTTGGTCGAGACCAAACTGTTTTCGGAGGTCATCGGCGAGGGACAACGGAACACCGGGACTTATGAACAGACTGGCTGGGTCACCGGGCAGGAGTCGTGTCAGAAAAAAGACAAGAGTAACCAGTCCGAACACAGTCGGTAACATCAGCATGACTTTTGTCGAAATAAATCGGATGAGGGGCAGATGACCTCTGAATATGGATGTGTCGTATTGCATTATTCAGGTTAGCGTGCCTGTGCAACAGGTTTCTGTCCATCGAGATGCCACTTCCACGCGGCATGTGTAGTGCCGAGCACACCAATCTCCGTTCCGTGAATGCGTTTATTGACGCCGACGACATTGTTGATCCAGAAGAGAAATGTGCAGGGTTGCTCGTTGTGGACAATTGTCTGGAACTCCTTCCAGAGTACAGCTCCGTCAGTTTCGCGGGTCAACGTGCGTGCTGTTGCAAGAATCTGATCAACACGCGCATTCCGGAAGCCGCTCAGATTGAAAGGATATGTGCTCAAGTCCGAGTGCCACAGATCATCCAATTGCATTTGCAAGGGAACACTGAAGCCGGCAATCCAGGCATCGTATTTCCTTCCCATCATATCATCCCAGAATGTTCCGCGTTCGACCTGTTCCACATTCACATCAATCTGTATTGCCTTCAATTGTTGCTGTACGACGGACGCGACTACAGTCCGGAGTTGGTTGCCCGATGGTACTTTCAGCGTGAACGCAAATTGCATCCCGTCCTTGTCCAGCACACCGTTCCCGTCGGTATCGCGCCATCCTTCTTGTTCCAACAGCAGAAGTGATTGCTTCGGGTCGAACGGCAAGGGACGCAACGAATCATTGTATGCCCATTTGAAAAGAGGCGAGATCCCGCCAAGCGCGACCTGTCCATGTTGCCCGAGATACGCCTGCACAAGCTCGGCTCTATTGATTGCCATTGTCAGTGCCTTGCGCACTCCGGCCTTTCCAAACAACCGATGTGGCTGAATATTCCTGCCCTCTGACCGGGAATATGCCTCCGGATCAATGTTGTTCCATCCCACACAATCATAATCGCGTCCGGCTGAAGAGACAATCTGGATGTTGGAGGACTCCGTGTTAATGGCTGCCGCATCTTCAGGTCGCAATCCTGAAACCACATCCACTTCCCCCTTCTGCAATTGAGCAAGACGAGCGGCTTGATCAGGAACGACTTTGAAGATCAACGAGGAAAGCAGCGCCGGATGCGGCAGTCTGGATAGCGGGTTGGGATCCAGAACAATCTCCTGCATCGGAGTCCAGCGCGCAAGTGTGAATGGCCCGGAAGCGAGAGGGGTTCTGTTCACGTCATGCGTTCGGAGTTCTTTTCGAGGGATGGATTGAAGAATGTGCCGGGGAAGAATGGGAAGACCGGCATCGAACAATTGTCCCGGATAGCTTCGCTCAAAATGGAATACCACTGTGGAATCGTTCACGGCCTCGACACTTTTTCCAATATCGAGTTTTCCTTCTGTCAATCTCAATTCTGCAACGGCTCCCTGCCGAATGCTGGCAACTTCGGGATCCCCGTATGCCTCGTACGAGAACTTCACATCATGAGCGGTAATGGGAGAACCGTCAGCCCACTGTGCACCCGTGATGAGATGGAATATGACATCACGATTCTCGTTTGCATACTCCCATGAACCGGCGAGTAGTGGCGTGTACGTGAGTGTGCCGGTTGCAGTATCAAAGGAGGAGCCGAGCAATCCGGGGAAGAGGAGGTCGTTGATTTCGCCGGCAGCACTTTCTTCAGCAAAGAGAGGGCTGAAGCTATCCACATCCCCCTCTATTGCAACGATCACTTCCGGTCTTGAGGATGTGCCATCATTCTTTTTTGAGGAACAACCGGCGATGAACACAGTGGCACAGATGACAACGATCAGGATGCGCTGATGCATGGGACAAGACCTCCAGATGTCGTGATGGTAGAAGAACGCCACAAATATAGCCAGAGCATTGTGGTTTGTCAACCGGCTACGTATTGTCCTTGATTTGAGTTTGAGACCTGTTTTGAATACTTTCGTACCGAATTCACTTCCAAGAGCAACTCCATGAGCAACGCGCTCCTCCGGGTAAGCGGCTTTCAAGTGACGATTGCAGGGGCTGGTCCCCGGAGGGTCGTCGCGGATGTTCAGTTTCATATCGACCGCGATGAAACAGTGATACTTCTGGGGGAGAGCGGGAGCGGCAAAACACTCTTGAGCAGGGCAATTACCGGTCTTGTGGGGAACCGCCAAGGGATCAGCGTGAGTGGTGAAGTGCACTTTGAGGGTCAGCCCCTGCTCACACTTGATGAAGAGAAAATGCGGGCCATCCGTCGCCGGAAGATCCGGTATGTCTTTCAGGATCCGATGCAAGCGCTCAATCCACTTGCGAATGTACGCTCGCAGATGACACTTGCTTCTCCCGTCAGCGTTAGTGATGCCACGTTGGTTCAACACCTGGCTTCGGTCCGCATTCCGCGTGGAGAAGAAGTGTTGCCGTTATATCCGCATCAACTCAGCGTTGGTATGGCGCAACGGATCCTCGTAGCCATGGCAGTCATGCCGTCCCCCGCACTATTGATTGCAGATGAACCGACGAGCGCTCTGGATGCATCACTCAGGTTTCAGGTTCTCGATCTCATCCAGTCTGTCCGTACACTCCACCACATGTCCGTTCTCCTCATCACCCATGACCTCACGATCGCATTGAAATACGGTCATCGCATTCTCATTCTGCACGATGGTCGCATTGTTGAGTCGGCGACCACGGAGGAATTCCGCCGCTCTCCGCAACATGAGTACTCAAAGCTTCTCCTTGCCAGGCACATGGCGGTGATCTCTGCAAGGACCCTGGCATGACCGGCCTGCCGATACTCGAGGTACGCCAGCTTTCGTACTCGGTGAGACGCGGGTGGTGGTCAGGTTCGCGGAAGCAGATATTGCGCGACATTTGCTTTGACATTGGTGAGAATGAAATCCTTGCCCTGGTGGGTACAAGCGGCTCGGGCAAGACATCGGTTGCGCGGTGCGTTGCCGGACTTTCTCAACCTGATGGCGGGAGAATATGTTTCCGTCAATCCGAGTTACGCGGGATGCGGAGAGATATTCAGATGGTGTTTCAAGGTGGCGGACTTTCTCTCGACCCGACCATGAAGATTTGGGAGAGTGTCGCAGAAGGTGTTTGGTCGGCGGAACCCACTTTGACAAAACGAGAACTCCGTCAACACGCCGAAGCAATGCTGCTTTATGTTGGTATTTCACCCGATACAGCACAGAGGGTTCCCGGAAAACTCAGCGGTGGTGAGCGCCAGCGTGCAGCCCTAGCGCGGTCGCTGGCTGCCCGCCCGTCCCTTCTGATTCTTGACGAACCGACGTCGGCGCTGGATATCCTTACCGCGACATCATTTCTGGAGTTGGTGGCAGAATTGCAAAGGCAGCGACAATTCTCCATCCTCTATATTACCCACGATGTACCACTTGCTGCACAGATTTGTCACCGCATGGCTGTTCTCTCTGAAGGCACCATCGTTGAACAGGGGAGCGTACAGGACATTTTGCACACACCGGTACACGCGGTCACGCAACAACTGATGCGCGATTGTGCGCTTCGTTGAACATGCCTCTCCGTGCAGTTTCACTGATTCCTGTGGCAATACAGGCGCCTCCTTTGTATATTCAACTCAATGAATACGTATCGTTCCATACAGGCGGGCTCTCTTCTGCTTTGTTTTTCCATCTCAGCCAGTATTCTTCTTTGTGCAGCACCGGAATGCTGTAACGGCCATGACGAGAATGTTGTGATGGCGTCTGAACATGATGCCAATCATGGCGAACCCGCAGGTCAGCAGCATGCCAACGATTGTGCCTCGTGCTTCAGCCATATTCCCGCGCTGGTCTCCATCTCCGCGCAATCTGCAGCGGTGCATGCCGTGAAGTTTCTGCGTGCCTCGATGCCGCCTCCGTTGCGTGATCATCCCGGAATTCCTCCATTCCG
Source organism: uncultured Chitinophagales bacterium (assembly GCA_964538485.1). Classification (GTDB taxonomy): domain Bacteria; phylum Bacteroidota; class Ignavibacteria; order UBA10030; family UBA6906; genus JBJXHC01. The sequence continues at coordinate 31,873 of CAZIHJ010000025.1, forward strand.
CCCCCCCACACTCTAATCTTGCAAGGCAGTCACGAACACGTCCTCGCGGAATCTCCGCGTTGTCGTTGCTTTCCCTTGAATTGAGATTGGAGAATCCATGAAAATATGTATCGTGTTATTGATGATTGTTCTTTTTGTCGCTGCCGGAGATGGGATGGGTCAGACTTCTGTGGTTCATGGGACCGTGTCGGATGCTTCCACGGGTGAGCCGTTGGCGGGAGCAAATGTCAGATTGCTGGAAACACCTTTTGGCAAATCAACATCCACTGAAGGAACATTCGAACTCTCCGTTCCAGCCGGAGTCTATACGTTCTTGGTGTCGATGATTGGCTATGAGGATTTCGAAACGGAGATCGCTGTCAGTGCAGGAGATACCACCATCCTTGACGTCTTGTTGATGCCGGGACATGTGGATGAAGAAGAAGTGGTTGTCACCGGCACACGCACTCTCCGTGCGATCGATGATGTCCCTGTACGGGTGGAGGCGATACCTCAGGAAGAAGTTGAGGAGAAGATTCTGATGGCCCCTTCGACAATCTCCATGTTGCTGAACGAATCCACCGGTATGCGTGTGCAAACAACGTCCGCCACCAGCAGCACGGCAAACCTGCGAATCCAGGGATTGAATGGGCGCTACACGCAACTCTTGACTGATGGGGTTCCGAACTTCGGCGGACTTTCAGCTGCATTCGGTTTGATGCAGTTCGTTCCCCTGAACATTCGTCAGGTGGAAGTGATCAAGGGAGCAACGTCGGCATTGTATGGCGCTGATGCCATTGGCGGAGTGGTGAACTTCATTACCAAGGTACCGCACGACGAGCCGGAACTGCACGCGTTGCTGAACACGACGTCGCAACGCGGCGTTGACGGTACTGTATTCTATGCCGGACGGATGGAAGGTCTCGGCACAACCCTGATGGTGAGCAAAAACAACCAGTCACGATATGATACCGACGGTGACGGGTTCAGTGACGTAGCGGAGTTTGATCGTATTCAGATCACACCCCGCTTCTTCTATGATGTCATGGAGAACGTACGTGCGCAGGTGACGTTTGGTTATATGTTTGAAGACCGCCTCGGTGGCGCTGTGAGTGCATCGCGCGACGCAATCGGATCCGGAGTTCCGTATCTCGAACAAGTGGACTCGCGCAGATTTGATGTTTCCACTTCGCTCTCCTGGCAGCTCGAGGAGAATTCCGCAGCAGAGTTCAAGGCTGCCGGCATGCGGCTTACGCGCGATGCATGGTATGGCAGTGAACAATTCAACGCGGTACAGACGATGCAATACGTTGATGGACAGTTCACCACGGAATTGGCGGCACACCGGATGTTGTTCGGTGGCGGCTTCAACGCAGAAAAATTTGATGACCGGACAGCCGGTGTTATACCACGCAGTTATATTTACCGGACGCCGTTTCTTCTTGTACAGGACGAGATCACTCTTTCTGAACATTGGTCTCTCGTTGCCGGCGGACGCCTTGATTTCCATAATGAGTTCGGGACGTTTCTCACGCCACGGGCATCAGTGATGTTCAAACCAACACCATCGCTGACGTTGCGTGCAGGTGGTGGAACAGGTTTCAAGGCGCCGACAGTCTTTCTTGAGGAGGCAGAGGAGACGGGATTCCACAACGTGCGGCCACTCGGTACGCTTGAAGCTGAGCGCGCAGTTAGTGCCTCCATTGACGCCCACTGGAAGGGTATTGTTGGCGACGTGTCAGTGAGTGCAAACGCTGCTCTGTATTTCAGCCGCCTCGATCATCCGCTGCTTGCAAACGAAGATTCGCTTGCTGCGGGCGCATTAGTAATTGAGAATGCTGACAGTCCGACCCGAACAAGCGGCATGGAGTTTTCCTCACAACTTTCATACGACGATTTCAAGCTGTCGCTGGGCTACACATTCCTGTACGGCACACGTGATCATGGAAATGAACGCGTGGAAATTGAACTCAACCCGCGTCATTCATTTGGTGCTGTACTGATGTGGGAGAGTGACGAGGCAGAAGCGCGCATTGGGGTCGAGCAGTATTACACCGGCCCGCAGCGACTTGAGCGCAATCCATTTCGAGACCGCTCGCCTGCTTACTGGTTGACCGGTGTTCTTGTGGAAAAATGGTTCGGTCCGGTGCGGTTCTTCCTGAACTTCGAGAACATCTTCGATACACGCCAGACGCGGTTTGAACCGATTGTTATCGGCAATGTAATGACCGAGCCGGTTCGTACGCTTCCGGTCTACGCGCCCCTTGATGGCCGGGTGATTAACGGTGGGATAAGAATTGTGTTGTGAAAGAACTCGTTGCTTATCCTTGCAGTAGGTCAATCGTCCCGATTGACCGCTAAGCCGAAAAACAGTCACTCTGCGGACAACCGGGGACGGTTGTCCTACTGCGGTGAAAGCAATTTCTCGTTTGGCTCTTTCACGATGTTTTCGTATCCTATAGCTGCTTATGCCACACTTCAACCACCATAGAACTGCAACCAAGCCCTGAAACACCGGCGTTCCCGCGCTTTCGTTTT
>CAZIHJ010000026.1:0-34209 GCA_964538485.1 uncultured Chitinophagales bacterium
CAGATACGCCGAGATGGAATTGAGAAGGTTGTTCTTCTCCCATTGTATCCACACTACTCGAAAACTACCACCGGCTCCAGTGTGAATGAATGGAAGAGATTGATGGATCGTCACAAGACTGTTATGTCAACGGAGGTGATTGAAGAATATTGTGAGCACCCGTTGTACGTCCAATCCCTCGTCCGCAATATCAACATCGCACTGAAGCGTGTTCCCGCTGCAGACAGATCGAAGGTCCATCTGGTATTCAGTGCCCATGGTACTCCGGTGAAGCTCGTAAAGGCCGGCGATCCGTATCAGGGTCAGATCGAACGAACATACAAAGCGGTGGTTCTTGCGGGCAAGTTCAACCTTACTCACCATCTTTGTTATCAAAGCAAAGTTGGTCCGGAAAAATGGATTGAACCTTCGTTGGACCATACGATCGAGAAGCTGGCCGGCGAAAAAGTCTCTCACATGATTGTCATTCCCATTGCGTTCGTCTCGGATCACAGTGAGACACTGTGGGAAATCAACATCGAGGCCAAGGAGGAAGCAAAAGAGTTGGGCGTCAAGTACTACGACATGATGCCGGCACTGAACACCAATCCGTTGTTCATTAATGCTCTTGCCGATCTTGTCCTCAAGCGGGTGGCACCGTGAAGAATGTTGTCATTATCGGCGGGGGAATATCGGGCCTTTCTGTCGCGTGGCACTTGTGCCGGTCGGGCATATCGGTGACTGTCCTCGAAAAAGAGCCGGGTGTCGGCGGCACTATGCGCACAATCCACGAGGACGGGTGGCTTATTGAAACCGGACCGAATAGTGCACTCGAGACCACTCCTTTGTTCCGACAGATGTTTGATGATTTGGGGATTGCCACTGAAAGGATTTATGCCGACGAGCGGGCAAGCAAGCGCTACATCCTCCGAGGTGATACACTCCACCCGTTGCCGATGTCGCCGGGAGCTTTTTTGTCAAGTACATTGTGGTCTGCTGGAGGCAAGCTCAGACTTCTGAAGGAACCATTCGTGGGTCGTGCCGACAAGGAAGAGAGCATTGCGGAATTTGTTGAGCGGAGGTTGGGGAGAGAATTCCTTGACTATGCAATCAATCCGTTTGTTGCGGGGGTATATGCCGGAAATCCGGAACAACTGAGTGTCCGGGCTGCATTTCCAAAGCTGTATGCTCTTGAGGACAAATACGGCGGTCTGATCAAGGGAATGATCAAGGGTCGACGTGATCGGGCGAAACGGGCCGAACAAGCCAAGGATCGTGCACGCATGTTCTCGTTTATCAAAGGCATGCAGACCTTCCCGGATGCGTTAGCACGCCAGCTTGGTGAGAGGATAACAACGGGTGCAGAAGTCGACAGGATACACTTTGATCAAGCCAATCATGCCGGGAAATTCAGAGTGGATTTCACACATGAAGGACGTGAGATGTCCATCCGGGCAGACGCAGTTGTATTGACGATTCCGGCCACATGTGCTGCCGGACTTATTTCGCCATACTCTCCGGAGTTGGCGGCCGACCTTCGGACGATCTATTATCCACCGGTTACACAGGTGTTCATGGGATTCAAGGAATCACAGGTCGGAATACCACTTGATGGTTTTGGATACCTTATTCCAGCGGTGGAGCGTCGCAAGATTCTCGGGACGATCTGGTCTTCGGTCTTATTTCCACAAAGGGCTCCGGCAGGCCATGTTGCATTCACGACATTTGTGGGTGGTGCCAGGCAGCCGGATATTGCTTCACTGGATGATCGTGCATTGCTTGATGTGGTACTGCATGAGTTGAAGTCACTTATGAAAATTAGCGGCTCCGCAGTTTACCAAAGGATCATTCGATGGGAAAGGGCAATTCCACAATACAATCTTGGATATCAACGGATCATCACGTCCATTGAGGCATTAGAAAAATCAGTCCCCGGGATTCACCTTGGAGGAAACTATCGTGGTGGTATCTCTGTCGGCGATTGTGTTATGAGCGGTGAGCGGCTCGCCAAACAAGTCATTCACCAGCTTGGCAAGGAAACTCACGCCTCAGCAACTCAGGTGGTTTGAGAACTCATTAAAACTATGAGGTGAATATGGCAACGCGTGAAAAGGGGATTCTCTCGGAAATGAAACCGTTCCAGCGGCTCCGTCGGACTCGCATGACGGAAACATTACGCTCAATGGTTCGGGAAACGGAGCTTTCCAAGAGTGATTTTATCTATCCATTGTTTGTGGTTCCGGGGAAGAACATTAAGAAAGAGGTTTCTTCGATGCCCGGAGTCTACCAGATGTCGGTTGATCACATTGTCAAAGAATGTTCAGCCGTCAAGGCGATGGGAATCCCCGCGGTGATCTTCTTTGGAATTCCCGAAGTGAAGGACGAGGTCGGTTCGGGCGCATATGATGAACTCGGCATCGTCCAACAGGCGGTGCGAGCGGTGAAGAGCGAAGTGCCCGAGCTGGTGCTGATTACGGATGTGTGTCTTTGCGAATACACCTCGCACGGCCATTGTGGCATTGTGCACGGGAATGTCATCGTAAATGATGCGTCGGTGGAACTGCTTGCGAAGGAAGCCGTTTCACACGCGCACGCGGGGGCCGATATGGTTGCACCGTCAGATATGTTTGACGGAAGGGTAGGTGCAATCCGCGCTACGTTGGATGCAGAGGGGTTTCAGAACATGCCCATCATGTCTTATGCCGCGAAATACGCTTCTGGATTCTATGGTCCATTCCGGGAAGCTGCGGAAAGTACACCCCAATTTGGTGATCGGAGGTCTCATCAAATGGATCCGGCAAATTCCAACGAAGCGCTACGTGAGGTTGCTCAGGATATTGAAGAGGGAGCTGATATTATCATGGTGAAACCCGCGATGCCGTACCTGGACATTATCAGGAGGGTGAAGGATACATTCGGCATGCCCACTGCAGCATATAATGTGAGCGGCGAATATGCCATGGTGAAAGCGGCCGGGAGGGCAGGATGGATCGACGAACAACGAGTTATGATCGAAATGCTTACCGGTATAAAACGGGCAGGAGCGGATATGATTCTCACGTACTTCGCAAAGGAAGCAGCCATCTATCTTGATAGAAAAAACGCATGAACACTCCTCGATCTGATTCGTTATTCCTAAAAGCAAGAACCCTTATTCCGGGTGGTGTGAATTCCCCTGTTCGTGCTTTCAAGGCCGTTGGTCGGAACCCGCTGTTTATTGCCCGTGCGGCCGGGTGCAAATTATGGGATGTCGATGATAATGAGTTCGTTGACTATATCGGATCATGGGGGCCGATGATTCACGGTCATTGTCATCCGGGCGTCACAATTGCCCTCCAGGAGGCGCTCGCCCGAGGCACAAGCTTTGGAGCCCCAACCGAACTTGAGGTTCGGATGGCAGAGGTGATATGCGCGATGGTGCCGTCAATTGAAATGGTACGCATGGTAAACTCCGGGACCGAGGCAACCATGAGCGCCATCCGTCTTGCACGCGCATTCACCAAAAAGGAAAAGATCATCAAGTTTGAGGGCTGCTATCACGGTCACGGAGATTCATTCCTCATCAAGGCCGGCTCGGGTGCAATGACACTGGGTGTCCCCGATAGTCCGGGTGTTCTGCCTGCCGTTGCAGCAGGGACCCTCACTGCCAGATTCAACGATACTAGCTCTGTGCAAACACTTGTTGACCAACACCGTGGTAACATCGCTGCACTTATTGTCGAACCGGTTGTGGGCAACATGGGATGTGTACCACCCGCGCCGGGTTTTCTTCAATCGCTGCGGACCCTCTGCACGCAAAACGGCATACTGCTGATTTTTGATGAAGTGATGACGGGATTCAGACTTGCAAGAGGTGGTGCACAAGAGTTGTATGGTATCCGACCTGATCTGACAACACTAGGGAAGGTCATTGGTGGTGGATTGCCAGTTGGCGCGTACGGTGGTAAGAGTGAAATCATGGAACTTGTTGCGCCGAGTGGCCCGATGTATCAGGCCGGAACGCTTTCAGGGAATCCGCTGGCGATGACGGCCGGCCTTGCTGCGCTGTCGATCCTGAAAGACGACCGGGAGATATACATGAAACTTGAGCAAAAGGCCGGTGAACTTGAAAAAGGTCTGAAGGAATCAATCAATCGCCTTGATCTTCCGGTTACCATCAATCGGGTTGGATCGATGTTTACGGTGTTTTTTACGGGAGACGCCGTATACGATTATTCAACTGCTCTTAAGGCGGATACAAAGAGGTTTGCGACCTACTTTTTGGAAATGCTGGATCGCGGTATCTACTTCCCGCCGTCGCAATTCGAGGCAGCGTTTCTTTCTCTTGCACACGGTTCATTGGAACTCGAACAAACCGTCGTTGCGCATGATGCAGCGCTTAGAAAAGCATTCGCGTGAACAATACAGAGTCTATGTCACTCCGGTTAGTGGTGTGGATTGCCGAAGGACCGGCGCTTTGAGTGCGTGATTCCTGACGACACTCGATATCTCGGCTGCCGAAGAAAGCTTGCTCATTACATGATCTATCTTCGGATTCTGAATGATGGATGAGCCACGCAAATCGGGATAGCCAGACACAAATACAAAGGGAATATGTGCCGTGCGCGGGTTCCTTCTCACCCGTCTATGTAACTCAACACCGGAAACATGTGACATATGAATATCGGAGATAATCAGATCAATTTTCTCGTGTTCCAGCGCCCTTAGCGCAGTAGCGCCGTCGTCAGCGCTCAGAATGAAGTTCCCGCACATTCCCAGGTACTCCCCAAGCACTTTCCTGTAAGTTGCATCGTTGTCAACAATAAGAATATTCACATTGCCCCCTTTGATAAGTCCGTACCATGAAGACATACCAATGTCACGCCAGATTCGGTGAGATGGGTTACTTGGAGAATCGCCGATTTTCGCCCACGGTTTGAATGGCGATTCTACAAAGGTGCACCGTGGGGAAGGGAAAAGGTGGCAGTTGGTTGCCGGTGTGATGGTTAGGATGCTCTGAGTGCAGTAAGGATATCGAGTCGTGATGCTTTGACAGCAGGAAAGAACCCCCCCGCAACACCCATGACAACAGAAAAGATGAGTGATATTGCCACGATTGAAGGGGACAGGGAGAAGGAAAACGCAAGTTCCGAAAATGTTCCAAAGTTGACGGTGGATATCGTGAAGAACTGTAGACCGGAGGCGATGACAAGCCCGAACACCCAGCCAATGAGTGACAGAAAAATTGCCTCAATCAAAAACGTGAAGAGCACACTGGAACGTTGAAAGCCGAGGGCTCTGAGCGTGCCGATCTCCACGGTACGGTTCGCAACCGCCGCATACATAGTGATGATGGCGCCAACAATGGCTCCGATGCTGAATCCAATTGTTATGAAAATGCCCAGCACGCGAATGAAGATTGCCATTGCCCGAGATTGTTTTTCGTAGTATTCCTTCTCCCGCTCCACTTTGACAGTCTGCAAGCGGTTATCTCCCTCGAACATCGACTTCATAGTTTCAAAACTCTCTCTGTCTCGAAGTTTGACTGTTACAGAGGAAAAGGACTCAAGGCGGTTAAATGCCTGCATCAATTGGTCAACGTCGCCCCACACTTCAGACTCAAATCCGGTTCCATTTGCCTCGAAGACACCGACAATTGTCCAGAGGTCGCCGCCAAACTTGATAGTTTGGCCAAGTTGGGCTCCCTCGAAGCGCTTGTTAATGTTGCTTCCCACGATAACCTCGCGGGAACTCGGCGCGAACATCCGACCATTGATGAGCCGGACGTCCGGACGCAGCTGAAACGCCTGGGGCGCCACGCCCCGCACGGTGACGTTCCCCATGTCATTGGTTGCAATCTTCTGCAGGTTGATAATTACAACAACCTCGGTGGAAACAAGCGGTTTGCCGTCGGTGCCGACAGCCACCTGAGGCAGGACTCGAATGTTATTGACGAGATCTCTGTCAATGCCACTACTCAGTTCATTCTCCGATCCCTTCCTGAGCATAATGACGTTCTCTTCCGAACCTGTTGACACAAGTGTTTTTTCTATCCCGTATGCCAGCATAAGCACTGCCGAGAACACAAACACCACAAGCGCAATACCCAAGACTGTGAGTGTTACCGTAAGTTTTCGTGTAAAGAGGCTGCGGATACTGTAGATGATCGGGATTTTCATATGTGTTTGTCGGTTCTCATGCGTTGACGAAATGTGTTGTTCAACCGATGCGACGCAGGCCATCGACAATCTTCATCGAAGTGGCGCGCCAGACCGGGAATAGAGCCGCCAGAATTCCAACAATGAGCGCCGAGAGACCCGCAAATACCAATGTCAATGGCTTAAGGTCAAAAATTGGAAACCAGCCCGAAGGGAGCTGTGCCCCGATGGTTGATACCATAGGGAACGACAATGCGATGCCGATTGCGCCGCCTAAAAGTGAAATGAGCAGAGATTCGCCGGCGATCAAGCCAACAATATGGCCGCCTGTGAAGCCCAATGTCTTCAGGATTGCATACTCCCGTATTCGCTCACGAGCGGTCATCACCATGGTGTTCGCAAGGACGAGAAGGATTACTCCGATGATAACAAATGAAACAAAGTTCATTGCGGTGATGATTGCTCCCGACATCGAAACAAAGCTCTGCTGGAATGCCGCTTCCGTCTCCGTTTTGGTCTCTGCCCGTGAATTGGCAAATAACGCATCAATCTCCGAAGAGATCGCTGCTGCCTTATTGGGATCCCCGATTGTGACTATATACCAGCCGACGTTTCCCGCACGAGAAGGTTGATCCTGCCGAATCCGCTCATCAAGGTACTGCCAATGGAAGAGCATTTGCGTGGCATCAGTGCGTTCATCGCGAGGTTTGTAGATTCCCCGGACAACAAATTCGTACTTGCCGGGATAAATATCTCCTTCAACCGGCATAACATCACCAAGCTTCAGGTTATAATCACGGGCAATCTTCTCACCGATAATGCATGAGTTCCGTTCCTTCTTGAAGGTCTCAAGGTCCGTTGGCGCAACAACAAACTCCGGGTAACCATCAAAAAAAGTTTCTGCGTCCACTGCGAGTCGGGCGAAAAACTGATTCTGATCTATGTAGACCCCCTGGAACCAATTCGCAAAAGTCACTCCGGAGACACCGGGAATACGTGCTATTTGAGGTCCGTACGCGTAGGGAAGGGGAAGGATGAATGACACAGCATGCCGCGCTATCAGACGGTTGTTTGCCGAGGCATCAACACCTGCATGCCACGCATCAACGACGGTGCGCAGTACACCAAAGAACAGCACTGCAATGGCAATACCAAGCACAGTCAGGGCACTGCGAAGCTTGTGCCGACCGAGATTACGAAAAACAAGTTTGAGAATTCTCATGGGGCTCTTGTCGAATACTATACTGTCAGTTCACCCTTGTCGAGGTGCATAACTTTGTGTGCCTTTTCCGCTGCCCGCGGATCGTGGGTAACCATGACGATGGTCTTCTTAAACTCTTTGTTCAACCTGTCCAACAGGGTCATGATCTCCTCTGCAGACTTCTTGTCGAGATCTCCCGTTGGTTCGTCGGCCACGAGGATTGTAGGATCGGTGACGATTGCGCGAGCAATAGCGACACGCTGTTCCTGGCCTCCGGAAAGCTGTTTTGGATAGTGATACATTCTATCACCGAGTCCAACCAGTTTCAACGCTGTCTCAACGTGTTCCTTCTTCTGTTGTTTGGAGAGCTTGGTGAGAAGCAGGGGAAGTTCAACGTTTTCAAATGCGGTGAGGACAGGGAGGAGATTATAAAACTGAAAAATAAACCCGACATTGCTTGCACGCCACCGGGCAAGAGAGGATTCGTCGAAGCGGCAAATGTTTGAACCGCCGATCAGGATATCGCCGCTGTCCGGTTTGTCAATTCCTGCAACAAGATTGAGCAGCGTTGTTTTTCCCGAGCCGGAAGGCCCCATGAGAGCAAGAAACTCTCCCTCCGGAACATTGATGGTAATATTCGAGAGCACCGGGATTTTTATCTTGTCCCGCTGATACGACTTCGATACATTTTTTACTTCAATGATCGTCTGTCCGTTTAATCCTGACATGCGTACTCCTGATGAAATATTACTCAACAGCGATGGTGTGCTTACTTCTTCATTACGACTGTCGAACCAGTCCTTAATTCCGGGGCAGGACGTGTAACTACTTGTTCTTGAGCGGCGAGTCCTTCCAGTATCTCGACCCGTGCACCCATCCGTTCTCCCAGTCTTACTGACGTTTCGATTATCGTTCCTTCTCTTACAAGCAGAACAATATCCTTTCCGTCCCGTTGGACAATAGCTGAAACGGGTACAGTCAATTTGGGTCCTGCTTGCATGGCGGACTCGTCGGCCTCCTCGGTGAGGAAAGTGACCTTGGCACTCATTTCAGGCAACACCCGATCATCCAGGTCTTTGAATCGCACCTTTGTCAACACGGTTGCTTTCGCACGATCTGCCGTCGGCACGATCTTGTGGACAATACCCTGATAACGTTTGTCGGAATATGCATCAAGCACGATCTCGCATGGTTGCCCGACAGTAATGCTGGTGATATTTGATTCCGAAACGTCGGCCTCAACTTGCAGGGATGACATATCGGCCATCGAGACAACTGTGCCACGAGAATTAGCCGATGAGGCAAAAGGGGCAACAATCTCCCCGACGTCGGCATCTTTTGTCAGCACTGTACCATTGAATGGGGCTCGAATGCGCGTGTTCTCCAACTCGACCTCTGCCGACTTCACCGCCGCGGCAGCTGATTTGATCGCTGCTTCCACACGCCTGAATCGTGCTTCCGCACCATCAACCTCTGCCTTGGACGTCAGACCTGATGCGAACATTGTCCGTTGACGCTCCAGACCGCGTTGCGAATCCTCAAGATCAGCCTTAGCGAGTTCCAGATCAGCACTCGCCCGGTCCAGGTTGGCAAGAACGTCCTGGTCTTCAAGTCGGGCAATGATTTCACCTTTCTTTACCTTATCGCCCTCTTCGACGCCAAGAAACACAAGTCGGCCGGTTCCCTTTGAGGCAACAGACGCCTTCTGTTGGGCAACCACATATCCGCTGGCAGTGAGTACAGCATTCATCTGAGACGGATAGGTCAATGCGGCCGTTGTTACTTCCACCTCAATCGGAGAGGCAAACGAGTCATTAAGAAGCAGATACCCAACAACGAGAACCACTGCGAAAGCGGCGCCAGCGATAAACCACGGCTTGCGGTTCTTTTCGTGTGTGGTATCTTTGCTTTCTCGATCAATTCGCAGGGAAGAAAGGTCAGCTTTGCCCGTGTCGCTACTCATCCATTCTTTCAATTTCGGGGTATACAACTGAAAATAGCATCAGATAGCAAGATAAGAAATCCGCCGCTTTGCCTCAAGAACCCGGCATCGTTTTGTTCGATTTTCTAACATCATTCGGAGAAGGAAAATTCCGTCTTGCAAAAATGGGGGATAGGACCGGGGTGTATCAGTCCTGAGGTTGGAGTGACTTCTTATAGGCCCAATCCAGAAAAGGGAGTTCGAGAATAGTCCTTTCTTCCAGAGATTTGCCCTTGCTCTTGTCAGTGAAACCGATGCCTGTGTTCTTCTTTGATCCTTCTTTGGCTGGGGCTTTGTAGTCAGGGGAATTGAAGATGGGTTCCCTGGCATCGCGTGTGACGAGGAAGGTTACCCCATCCTTATACTCTTTGGATGGAGGGATGGAGTATAGAGAATACAGTCCACTCCACACTCCTACTGAAACCCACAACAATGAACCCAATACGACAACAATCAGCACCCACAAGACCGTTTTCATGCTTCCCCCGCTCGTTGTTCCGATCAACTCTTCGGCGATGAATATCGGGAGATTTCAGACCAAGGTCAACCGACTCCGGCTAAGTGTGGGTTTTTGCGTCCTCTTTCCAGTATTTCGCAGTGCGGGTGGTTCCTCCACTCCCGATCCTTTCTGAAGGATAGCTCCCCCAACAGTCGATATGGTCGCGGAATATCGCATTGTTCTTTTTTGGGTACTGAATGATGTAGTCGATGGAATCAGACAAGGTGTCGAAACTTGCCGCATCGCGTAAATCGATCAGCCATTTTCCCTTAACGGTCGGGACGTTCCTGCGGATTTTTCTCCGGACTCGCAGCTTTGGAATACACAGGAAGTCCACCAGTGAGAAGACATAGAAACTCGAAGGAGAAACAGATGAGTCGCGTATCAAGGTGAAACTGTACGGAGCGTGCAAAAGAAGTTTCCGAATTGCCAGGTCATCAACGATGAAGAGAAACTCCTGGGGCATCGAGGCATCTTTCCAATGCGTCATGGCAAATGGCTGGCGTTTTTCCTTTGCATCAATCTGAATGTTGTGGCGTGTGAGAGCAAAATCGAGAGCAGTGAGACTGCTTGTGTTGTCAAGGAATGGCTCACGCCGGTCGACAAGGTGGGATTTGATATCTTGTTCGAACATTGATACTGTAGCAGATAAAGATTGAGGGAGAATCAATGGAGCAGAACATGTGACAACCGTTCACCTCCACCGGGTACTGTGGTTACTTGCCGAATGCTATCCAACTTCCTTCAACTCCGGCAACACGACTATCACCCCATGTGCCAACCTTGATGACAAAACCGTCGCGTGTGATGTTCTCGGTTTTCAGAGAGACCCGCGCATTGCCGTCCTTTCCGGCGGCACCATCGTAGGACGTGAGTGTCAGCATCACTGTTGGTGCCTCGGTATAGGTCTTCGTGAATTTTACATAGACAATGTGCGTTCGCATGCCCGAGCCGCCATTCAACGTCCAGTTTTCAGAATTGATGTTCGCAAGGAAATCCCCCTTCTGCATGTTCTGTCCAAATGCAGCGACCGCAGAAATGAATACAAGAGTAAATACCAAGACAAGTCTTTTCATGGTGAGCCTCCGGGATTGAGTTGACCTGCTAGAGAGTGAATAGCGCTTTATACTTTGCGATTGAATATATCAGAATCTCGAAAAAAGAACAAGAGTGGGTTACCGCTATTCCACCCTCCTCCATGCGGCTACGGCGAGAAATAACCAGCCAAGAATAAAACATACCCCGCCAAGTGGTGTGATTGCTCCGAACCATCGTTCTGTGGAGATGGTGAGGGCATACAAGCTCCCGCTGAACAGGATTGTCCCGAGAAGAAAAGCCATGCCTGCCCGGTGCGACCAGATTTTCATTCGTGGGTTAGATGTCAGCATACCCGCAACGATCATCCCAAAGGCGTGATACATTTGATAACGCACTGCTGTTTCGTATGTGGCCAGCATCTCGGACGATAGAACGTTCTTAAGTCCGTGGGCACCAAAGGCACCCGCCGCAACACCGATCGCAGCAGAAACGCTTCCTACCATAATAAAAAAATGGCGGTGCTTCATGTCATGCGATCGCAAGTGCTACATACATGCTTCCACCTTCTTACTGCTATCAGGGACGACGTAGGTTACACATTGCCGGTACTCGCTCTTTACAGTAATCTTCCTGTTCGTGTCGCTTTTTGGCAGACGTATCGTTATTGAAGACTGGCTCTTTTCGATAACATCAGCGAACTTCTCATCCACCAGAATCTCTGCACCATTGAGCATCGGTGGAAGCAGAAGGGTGATCGAACAATAGACAATGTTCCGGCTTGTATCAGGAATGAAAGGCGATGAATGCATTGTCGGCTGTTGCGGTTCATCGCCATGTGGTTTTGTATTTTTCCAACGGTCCCAGAGTCCGAGGAGAACAATGAATACCGCGAGAATAAGTCCGAAGTCGAGGATTTTCCCGCGTACGCCTGTCAACGGAGACTTCAGAGTGGGCAATAGGATCCCGAACTTTGGCAGTATCCTGATGGCTCCAATGCACACCAGAATACCGCATCCGATGAGAACGAGAGGATGTTGAATGAATGCGATAATGTCTTTCACAATGTCTTCTACGGCCTAGCCGGTTTGCGCGGAATGCGATCGTTCCTCATGGCTGCATTATAAGCAAAGGTTGCCATGATAACAGAAGTTTGCTTCAGGTCTTCTTCAATGGCGCGTTCAAAGAGATCGTTTGTTGTATGCCACGTAAGGCCAAAGTACTCAATGTCATCCTGAATGAACTGGAATGCAGGGAGGCCGATCTGATCGAAGGGAACATGGTCAGTGCTGCCGGTATTCGATAACGTGAGTGTTGTCGCACCCGTGGCTTCGAACGGTTTCAACCATGTGCGGAAGATCGGACGCACATCCTCGTTGCCTTGCATATACACGCCGCGTACTTTCCCCGTGCCATTGTCGTTATTAAAATACACCGAGAATCTTTCGCCTTCGGGTGTGAGAACAATAGAGGCTGTGGAGTCGGCCCCTTTCTTCTCTCCAAGGTATTTCTTGACGTACGCGCGTGAACCAAATGTCCCTTGCTCTTCGCCACTCCACAAACCAACTCGAATAGTGCGGCGCGGTTTCAAGCCAAGGGTCTTGATGATGCGAATCGCTTCCATACATGTGGCAACCCCGGTACCGTTGTCTGTTGTTCCGGTGGCGCCATGCCATGAATCAAGGTGAGCCCCGATCATTACGATTTCATCTTTTAGGTCTGTGCCCGGGATTTCAGCGATGACATTGTATGTTGAATCGGCTTTGGTAAACTGTACATCGAGGTTCATTTCAATCTTCACCTTCATTCCTTTGTCGAGCATGCGGTACAACCGGTTGTAGTGCTCTGCACCGACGGCAATTTGAGGCAGGATTCTCGGCGACTTGTTTTCGTAGGCACGATACCGGGACGATGCGGGAGTGTCAGGATGCGAGGTGACAGATGCGGACATGACAGAAATATTGCCGGCATCGTAGCGGCTGGCACTCAGGATTGCCAGTGCCCCTTCCTTCTTACACATCTCCATCATCCCATAGTCCACGAGAGCTGCCTTTCGCTGTTCGGCCTTTCGTTCCTCGGTTGTTACACGTGGAGTCCTGGGTTTTGGAAAATCCGCATTTGCCATATCAAGCAGACTTTGCTCCGTCTCGCGAACAGCGACCGGCTTGAAATTCGGTTGGATGACGCGGGGCTCGCTCACAAGAACGAACTTGCCGCGGAGTTTTCCGCGGAATGTCTGCAGCGCACTGTCGGTTTCAGGATTGCAGTAGATGATTTCACCAGTTACCGTTCCATCAGTGCCCGGCGACCACGCTTTGGGGTATGCGATCAGGGGAAATGCCTGCGGCTCAAGTGCAGTGGCATGGAATTTCTTCAATGACCACCCCTTCCCAAATGGACCCCAAGCGTCCAGCCGGGCATTTTCCATTCCGATGCTTGCTAGCTTTTTCCGGGCCCATTCGGCGGATCGGTTGAACTCGGGGGAGCCGGTCAAACGAGGTCCATATCCATCCACAAGTTCGCCCAGTATCTCCATTACTTGCGACCGCTTCATACCTTCTTCCTTGATCATGGAAACGGTGGCGGTATCGACTTGCTCCTCGTGAGCGCCAGCGGTGTGCGCAGTCGTCACAGAAACACCGACACTCAACATTAGACCAATGATTGTATGAGTATACTTCACGGATTCATCCTTCGATGGTGAGAGATGTATGTTGGGTTCGGGGTTCTTTAATCATAGCACAGACGCTTGAAAGTCGTTGTTCAACTTCTGCCGCTGTGGTGCCACATACACTGATGTGTCCCATCTTGCGACGTGGTTGAACAGCAATCTTACCGTACAAATGGAGTTTTATCCCTTCGATGGCAAGCAATGCCGAAAGATCCAGTTGGTCCAGGTGTTTACCAAGAATGTTCACCATGGCACATGGCGCGAGTAACGTCGGCGTTGGCATCGGCAACCCGCAGACGGTGCGAACGAGTGCTTCGAACTGGGAAATGCTGCATGCGTCAAGTGTGTAGTGACCGGAGTTGTGTGGTCGTGGCGCAAGCTCGTTCACAAGAATATTTCCATCAGTAGTAACAAACATCTCCACGCATATTACACCGATAACATCAAAGGCCTCTGCAATTGAGCACGCAAGAGCTCCTGCATCATCCCGGAGCTGCTCGCTTATTCGTGCAGGTATGATGGACGTGTGAAGAATATTCTCTCGATGTTCATTTTCTGCAACCGGGAATGACGCTGTATTGCCGTCGAGAGAACGAGCGACAATTGCGGAAAGCTCACACTGCAGCATCACAAACTTCTCCACAACATATTCGTCCGTACCCTTGACAGTGTGAATGAAATCCTCGGCATCGGCATTTGTGCGCAACACGGTTTGACCCTTGCCATCATATCCGGAGGTTGCGGTCTTGACCACTGCAGGAAGGCCGATTTCCGTGATAGCCGTCTCCAATTCCGTGACAGTGGTTGCGAAGGCAAATGGCGCTGTCGGAAATCCGAGGCGTCGCAGCTCCAGCTTTTCCCGCCGCCGGTGTTGCGAAATGGTGAGGATCGAGCTTCCAGGTCTCACTGTTTTTGTTTGTTCAAGAGTGGTTACCGTTGCGGCGTTGATATTCTCGAACTCATACGTGATGACGTCGGCTTTGGTTGCCATTGCTGCCGATGCTTTTGCGTCGGTGTAGGAGGCGGTGATTGTCTCATCGGCAAGACGGGAGGCCGGGCATGCCGGATCGGGATCCCACACAATTGTCCGGTAGCCCATCCGCTGCGCTTCCCGAATAGTCATCATTCCGAGTTGGCCGCCACCGATGATGCCGATGGTGGAAGGAGGGAGTATGGGTGAGGATGAATTCAAAAGGAAAAAGGAAAAAGGAAAAAGGTGATAGAGCAAAAGGCAAAAGGGAAAAGGAAAAAGGTAATATGGCGAAAGGCAAAAGAGAAAACGAAAAAGTGCGAGATCATATTTTTGTCTTCAGGACTTTATTCTTCAATGTGCGCTGGTATTGCTCCATCTTCTTACGCAGACCCGGATGCTTCCCCGAGAGAATGCGGACCGCTAACAGCCCTGCGTTTGCGGAGTTGTTGATGCCCACGGTGGCCACCGGTACACCGGCAGGCATCTGGACAATTGAAAGCAAAGAGTCGAGGCCATCAAGCGATTTTGTTTTCACCGGAACGCCGATGACTGGCAGCGACGTCTTGGATGCAATCATTCCCGGAAGATGCGCCGCCCCGCCTGCCCCGGCAATAATGACTTCGATTCCCCGTTCTGCCGCTTCTTCGGCATATCTGAACATCAAGTCCGGTGTACGGTGTGCGGAAACAACCTTGAACTCAGTTGAGACGCCAAACGTTGCAAGGATTTCCTGCGCAGCATTCATGTATGGCGCGTCAGATGCGCTGCCCATAATAATGCCGACAAGGGGTTTCGTATTCTTATGTTTAGAGGATTTCATTTCTGACGATTGCTATTTTTGAACTGGCTCAATCTAAACCTTTTTAGGGAATGTTGAAAGACTATTGCAGCGCCTCCAAGCTCTTCTGCAGCTTCTCCACATTCGTTTCCATGTTTGTCTGTTTCTCCCGCTCTTTCTCCACAACTTCTTTCGGTGCTTTGGCCACAAAACTCTCATTGCCGAGTTTGTTGCGAATGCCGGTGATAAGTCCGGTAAGGCGATCGATTTCCTTCCTGAGTCTGGCCTTTTCGACGTCAATATCGATGAGCCCTTCGAGCAGAACGAAGAGTTCTTCGCCTTGTACCACGGCGCTCACGCTCAACTTCGGGCGACTGCCGTCCTGAATAAATGTAAGGGAAGAGACGCGGGCAAGTCGCTGAAGATAGCCGGAGTATCGCTCCACGCTCTCAATACTGCGTTTCCCGCTCATCTTCATCACAAGCGCAATTTCTTTTGATGGTGCAATATTCATCTCTCCCCGGATGTTCCGTAAGGACTCGATGACCCCCTGAACGAATACCATCTCAGCTTCGACGTTCTTATCCACGAACGACATATCTGCCTCGATCAAACTGGAGCGCATGATGGACTCGTCCGGCATTCTCGTTCTGATATTCTGCCATAACTCTTCAGTAATGAACGGCATAATCGGGTGCAGCATACGCAGTGCGCCGTCGAAGACATCAAGAGCACGGCTCAGTACGGCTTGCTTGGTTTCGGCCGGCTCGTTACCGTAGAAACGTGACTTCACCATCTCGACGTACCAATCGCAGTAGTCATGCCAGAAGAAATCATACACCGTTTTGGAAATCTTGTTGATCTCGAATTCATCCAGGGCGGTCATGATCTCTTGCGCGGTGGAGTGGAAGCGGGAGAGAATCCACCGGTCGGCGAGATCAAGGTGGTCGGTATTGAAGTCACCCGTCTTTGCCGCTTCTCCGATTTGGTCGCGGTTCATCAGCAGGAAACGGCCTGCGTTCCAGATCTTGTTGGCAAAGTTGCGACCGATTTCGTTTTTCTCTTTTGCATAGAGAATATCCTGCCCAAGGGGGGCGAGAAACAGAATCGTGAACCGCACTGCGTCGGCGCCATACTCGGAGATCAACTCAAGGGGTTCGGGCGAGTTGCCCAACGACTTGGACATCTTGCGTCCTTTGTCGTCCCGGACGAGACTCGTGAAATAGACATGACGAAACGGTACGTTGGACTTCAGGTCTGTGCTTCCAGTGAACGATGGACCGAATTTGAGTCCGGCCATGATCATGCGGGCCACCCAAAAGAAAATAATGTCCGGAGCTGTGACGAGTGTGTTTGTTGGATAAAAATATTGGAGGTCTTTTGCTTTTCCATACTTCTCTTGTTCAGGCCAATCATGAACCGAGAATGGCCAGAGCCACGAAGAGAACCAAGTGTCCAACACGTCCTCATCCTGGCGAAGCGGAATGGAAGAAGGGAGACCGAGTTTGATGTGTGCCTCATTCTCGTCACGCGCAGCGGTAAACTTGCCATCAGGCGTGTAGTACACCGGGATTCGATGTCCCCACCAAAGTTGGCGGGAGATGCACCAGTCGCGTATGTTGGTCATCCAGTGTTCATACACTTTCGTCCAACGATCCGGATAGAACTTGATCGTTCCATCAAGCACGACCTTCAATGCCGGTTCGGCAAGTGGTTTCATCTTCACAAACCACTGATCGGAGAGATATGGTTCGATGACTGTGTTGCAACGATAGCATTTGCCAACACTGTTCGTGTGGTCTTCGATTTTTGCAATCAGCTCTTGTGCTTCAAGGTCTTGCAGCACAAGCTTGCGAGCCTCGTAGCGATCCATTCCACGATACTTCTCCGGAACCTTGTCATTTGTTTTTGCTGAGACGTCAAAGATGTTGATTTGCGCGAGATTGTGCCGCTGACCAACCCAATAGTCATTGGGATCATGTGCGGGAGTAATCTTCACCATACCGGTGCCGAATGCCGGGTCAACATAATCGTCGGCGATGATCGGAATGTTCCGTCCCACCAGCGGGAGTGTTGCCATTTTACCGATGAGGTGTTTGTACCGTTCATCTTTCGGGTTCACGGCAATGGCAACATCGCCGAACATCGTCTCCGGTCGCGTCGTTGCAACAATCGCAAACTCGTTTGGAGTGTCAACCAATGGATACTTGATATGGTAGATCTTGACTTGCTGATCGGAATGTTCGACTTCGTCATCGCTGATGGCCGTGTGGTCCTTGGGGCACCAGTTGACGATATATTTTCCACGATAGATCAGTCCTTCATCAAACAACCGAATGAACACTTCACGTACGGCATTGGAGAGTGTTTCATCCATCGTGAATTTCTCCCGCTGCCAGTCACACGAGGACCCGAGTGTCCGTAACTGTTGGATAATCACTCCGCCATATTGCTTCTTCCATTCCCACACCCGCTTGACAAATTCTTCCCGGCCGAGATCGTGGCGGTTCTTTCCCTCCTTCATCAGAGACTTCTCCACCACATTCTGAGTGGCAATCCCGGCATGATCGGTGCCCGGAATCCAACACGCCTCGTAGCCCATCATTCTTCGATAGCGGATGAACGCATCCTGCAATGTATTGTTCAGGATATGTCCCATGTGCAAGACGCCGGTAACATTAGGGGGAGGAATGACAATAGTATAGGGGGGCTTTGCATCATTGGGCTCCGCGTGGAAGAATCCCTTGGTTTCCCAATGTTTGTACCACCGTGGTTCTACTTCAGTTGGGGAATAGACTTTTGCGAGTGAAGGTTCAGAAGATGGATCAGGCAAAGCAACTCCGAAAAATGGGCTTGGACTATAAGTTGTGGCAGAAAACCTGAAGAGAAGGAGAGAACAGAGTTACCGGACGTTGAATCGGCGTTCCACTTCGCTGGAATTTCCCATCCTGTCCTTGATGCGGATGGTAAGTTGGTGGGAACCACGCTCAAGAGGGTCGGTGACCTGGTAGAATGCCCGGCGGTGCTCGCCATCTATCTCAGGCACAGCAATTACGCCGTCAATGTACATTTTTAGCTCTTGATAATCAACGCCGGAAAGATTGTCCCCGTACCGGAACGTAATGTGTGGGCGGCCTCCGGCGATTCTCGTGATATTCAACCGTGAGATGTGCGGAGGCGATCTATCCTCGGCGAGATACAGTTCACCGAGCGTTCGTGTTATCTTGCCCGTCAGAGTGCCGTCGATTTCCTTTGAAGCAACTGCCAGCAGTTCTTCGCGTCCCATCAGGTTGGCAAAGAACGCTTGCGACCTGGATGGATTCACCTTGATTGTAGCTGTGATGCCTTCGTTTAGAACGACATTCTCCGGCGAGAGGGAATACAACGGCTCACCATCGTGCATCTGCTTTCTTATTTGGAGGAAGATGGTCTTGAAGACCGAGTTCGGATGATAAGTAATCCGGAGGTTGCCGCCATCAACATCGAACCAACCGACTTCACCTGAAGGGATCGGGTACAAATCAAACTCTGCGTTCGCACTGGTTTCGTGTCCGTTGACTTCGGCTTGTAGGACTAGTCTGCGTGTTCCGTGGTGCTGCTCCAACGGTTTGAATGTCCCGACATATTCATCAACATCCCGGGGAGTGAGTGTGACAGTCCGCCGACTTTCACCTTCAAAGATTACAATGACTGGAGAAACAGTGAACTCCCTGTTTGTTCTGGCAACAAGACGGACATAGTCACCTTCGATGGAATAGGAGAGTTTGGCGGAACCCACCGGACCAACGGGTTTCTTGAAGTAGTGAATCCGGGGCTGTGACTTCGTTCCCCAATTATTCACTGCGATGGCCTTGACCACGTCGTACTTTCCATCGGGTGTTGGCAGCGTGATCACGCCGGTGTTCTTGCTCTTGTCAGGAAAAACAGTCTTCAGGTTCCAACCGGCTGCGCCATTGCGTTTTGTGTACAAGAGAACCTTGTCGATACCTTTCAATTCGTCAAAATGCAATATGAAGTCTTTTGCGTCTGCTGTCAGTGCGAACTCCGGTGGGTGATTGAAGATAAGTTTGCCGGATACCTCGGAACTGTTATTGTTAAAATCAGTCGAGACAATGCGAAAAGTGTGGGGTCCCTCAGGAAACGCAGTAGAATTGATCACGCCTGCTTCCGGAACCTTGGGAGAATAAAACGGAAGGCGATTCGGCGAGTCGCTATATAACTTCTCAAATCTTCCACGACCAGAATGCAACAAATCCCAATCGTAATACAATCCAATTTGATGTGCCTCGGCACTTGGAGCACGGTCGAGCCGAACGGTATATACGAGACTGTCATCAATGAACAGTTGATTGCTGTAGACACCGTGACGAAAGTTCGAGCCATTCGAGAGATCACGAACGTCAATTGCAAGTCCGGCGCGGCCGGTGAGGTGGATCGTCTCCGCGACAGTGGATTCTCCGGATCGGGAGGTTCTGACAGAAAAGACCTTTGCATTCGCATCCCCGTCGGCCACAGATTCTTCTCCAAGTGGCCGGACAGCTATTCTCCTGATTCTCGGCGGGATATAATCATGGATACGGAGTTGCTCACAGAGCAATGGGTTGATGAAGTCCAGATTCTGATCCCGCAGTTCGAAATGCAGGTGCGGTGTTCCGACTCCTGTCTCGCCGGTGTATGCGATGATGTCTCCCTTCTTCACCGGGAACTCGCTCGCATCACAATCAATGTCCACGGGATAACACTCTAGGCGTTGTTGCTCGCGTTTCACTCGCGCCTCAATCTGCGCGTTGAAGCGCTCCAGGTGGGCATACGTGCTGTAGTATCCGTCCGCGTGACGCACGTAGAGCATTTTCCCGTATCCATGTGGCGAAACCCGGATATATGCAATATGGCCGTCGCGCATGGCAAAGACCTTGTACCCCGTGGTGCTACCGGTGCCGATATCAACGCCGCCGTGAAAGTGCGTGCGACGATATTCAGCAAATGAGGAGGTCATTTTTCGACCCCCGTCCGTAGGCCAGATATAATCGCGGAGGTCCGTATGGATTGAATCGGAGGCAACCCTAGAGGTTGCTTCGGTTGCTGTGTCGGATGAGAGTGCAGAATCTCTTGAAACGGACGCAGTGATAAACACCAGAACGGGAATTACTATCAGGAGAAGAGTGTTTCGTCTCATCGCCCCCGCCCGCTCCCGTTATCCAAGCCGTTGGATGGAAGAAGGCGCAGAGGGAAGAGCTTTGCGGACCTCGTTGTGCGCGATAATCTCCTTAGCGAGGGAAAGGTATGCAGCCGCACCGCGTGAGTTGACGTTGTACAGCACAGCGGGTTTTCCGTAGAAACTGGCCTCGCTTAGTACATTATTCTTTGGAATGAGTGTTTGAAAAATATGCTTCCTGTATTTGGAATGCAATTCCCGAAGAGTGATGTCCGTGACTTTGGTGTTGGGCTCGTGCATGGTCATGAGAATCCCTTCGACCTCAAGCGTTTTATTGGCAACGTCATGAACCCAATCAATGTACTTGAAGAGTTTGTCAACTGCATCGAGCGAGAAATGTCCCGGTTTAACCGGCATGAGCACGGAGTCGGCTGCTGTAAGGGCATTGGTTGCCATTCCCCGGAGAAAGGGTGGACAATCAAGAATAACATAATCGTATTCCTTTGCAACACCGCGCAGGACATTCCGGAGCATTGACCGATTCTCGGCCAGTTTGGTCAATCGTTCCTCCATTTGGAGGGACTGAACGTTTGAAGGGACAAAATCCAGAAACTGTAATTCCGTTTTGTGAATAGTGCTGCTGAGATTGGCAATGAAATTGAAAACCTCATAGAGACCCGATTTAATATTGCCGCTGGTGAATCCGAGTGAAAGCCCGGATGCTCCAAATGTATCCATATCGATCAGGAGAGTCCGCTGTTCCGCGACGGCAAGACTTGCGGCAAGATTGACGGCTGTTGTTGTTTTTCCAACGCCTCCTTTTGGGAGGGCGACTGCAATTACCTTTGCCATTCGTCGCTCTTGATTGTCATGCAATTCGAACGCGTAACGTACCAACTGATTCAAGCTCTGCTTCAAGCAGGTCACCTGAAGCAGCGGGTCCGACCCCTTCCGGTGTGCCTGTGTATATCAGATCACCGGGCTCCAGAGTGAATAAAAACGACAAATACGATACCACGTTCTCAATCCTGAAGATCATATTCATAGTATTTGAAGACTGCCTGGTTTCGCCATTCACCTTCAGGGTAAGACGCAGGTTGTGAGGATCCCTGACGGATTTTCTATCGATGATTGTAGAAACAGGAGCGGATGTGTCAAATCCTTTTGCCACAGTCCAAGGGAGGCCTTCTTTTTTTGCCGCGGCCTGGATATCACGGAGTGTCATGTCCAATCCAACACCATATCCTGCAATATGCTCCATGGCTGTTGACACATCAATTCCGCGGGCAATTTTTCCGATCATGACAACCATCTCAACTTCATGGTGCAGTTCCTTCGAAATGGATGGAACCCGCACGCTACAGCCATCCTTCACAAGCGCAGTGGATGGCTTCAAAAAAACCACAGGCATCTCAGGGACGGGAGCAGACATCTCTTTGGCATGCTGGGCGTAATTCCGACCCAGGCAAAGGATCTTCCCCACCGGAATTTCTCGATCTTGAAACCTTACAGTATTCATCCACGCAACATTAGTTCATTAGCTTAACGAATATACTTAGGTGATCTCACATTATCAATAAGAAAGATTGGAATCTAAAAAAGTTTGCGGGTATTTCTCCCCCCTTGCAATTGCTTGGAATAATATATAATTTATGCCGTCAATTTTAGTCGAAAGAGGGGAACTGCAGGTTGTCAGTTACTTACGCAGATGCAGGCGTTGACATACAGAGGGCCGAGGGGTTCGTACGGCACATAAAGAAGGCCGTTCGATCCACTTACTCAAAATCGGTTCTTGGTGATATCGGGGCATTTGGTGGCTTTTATGATGCACGATTCAAGACGCTCAAGTCGCCGGTTCTTGTTTCCAGTGTTGATGGTGTCGGTACAAAACTGAAAGTCGCCCAGCTTCTGAACAAGCACGACACAATTGGCCAAGACCTGGTGAATCATTGTGTGAATGATATCGCTGTGTGCGGAGCAAAGCCGCTTTTCTTTATGGACTATTTTGCAACCGGCAAGCTTGCGAGTCATGTAGCAACCGATATCATGGGTGGGTTTGTCCGCGCATGTCAAGAGAACAAGTGTTCTTTGATTGGGGGCGAAACTGCTGAGATGCCCGGATTCTATGACGACGATGAGTACGACCTCGCAGGAATGATTGTTGGTGTTGTTGAGAAGAAGAAGATCATATCGGGAGTGCAGATCAAGAAAGGCGATGTGCTGATTGGTATTCCATCAACCGGTTTGCATACCAACGGGTATTCCCTCGCCAGAAAGGTTCTTCTCGGGAAGTTCTCCCTGAATGAGGTTATTCCGATTTTGGGAACAACACTTGGTGAAGCGCTCTTGACGGTCCATCGCTCGTATCTTGGGCTTATCAAGTCAATTGTGAAGAAGTTCGATGTGCATGGCTTGTCGCACATTACGGGCGGGGGGATAGAAGGAAACACCATGCGCGTTGTGCCGGAGGGAATGAAGCTCATGGTGGACTGGGATAGCTGGGATCGCCCCGCGATATTTCGTTTGATACAAGAGACAGGTCAGGTTCCCGAAGAGGATATGCGACGCACATTCAATCTCGGCGTTGGCCTGGTGTTGGTTGTATCGCGCAAACAATCATCGGACGTCCTAAAATACCTGACAAAACACGGAGAGGTTGGGTTTCGAATGGGAGAGGTCACTAAGCACTCTTAGCTTTCATCCATGGCAGACTCGAACCAGGACAGTTCAGACAGTTTTTCCTCACCCCCAAGGGGGATTAAAATCGATTTTACAAATTATCCGACCTCGCCGGATGATTTATCCCTGACGGAAGGCCAGCTGAAAGATCGCGTTGTGCAAGCCCATTCATTTTACGGGCGCATCAGCACGCTTGGTGAGATCGCTCTTCAGATTGATGCGGCACGAAATAAGGAAGACATCCTCCAGGTTTTGCGCAACGAGTCCAGGTGGCTGGTCGACTCAGATGTCTGTTTTATCGCTCTCGCAAACAAATCCCGCAGCCACTACTTCATCAACACACTCTCACCGATTGCAGACGCAACGGATCTTAATCACAGGCCATTCCAGATCAATCAAGGAATGCCTGGATGGGTGATCCAGAATCAGTCTCCCATTATGATTGATGTTTCGGCGGGGCCCGCGTTTGCGGAATCGGTGGAAGGAACGCTCGCCGACCTTGGAATGAAATCGTTGCTTGTTGTTCCCCTCCGCACGGGTGATGACACGATTGGCTCGCTCACGTTTAGTTCTGCAAAGCCGTTGGCTTACCAGGAAACAGAAATGTGGGTTGCCCAATTGCTTGCCATTCAGGCCGCAACTGCCTTGAAGAATGCAGCAATATTCGATGATGCCCAAAAAAGGCTTTCGCAGATTGAATTGGTCAATGAAATAGCAGAGAAGCTTACTTCGATGTTGGAACTTGACGCTCTGCTCAGTTCAGCCGCCGAGACCATCCAGAAGAATTTCAGCTATTTCGACGTGACGATTTTTCTCGTTGACTCCAAGGCCGACGAAGCAATTCTCGTTGCCCATTCCGGCAGCTACCTGGATTTCCTTCCGCACGGCTACCGGCAGAGTCTTGCGGAGGGTGTGGTGGGATGGGTGGCGAAAAACGGGGAGCGTTGTCTGATCAATGACGTCACCGAGGATGATCGGTACATGGCTTACGAATACCATAGCACGAAGTCCGAGTTAGCTGTGCCAATCAAGGTGGCGGATGAAATCGTCGGTGTCCTCAACGTGGAAGACACAAAGCTCCATGCATTTGATGAGACAGATGCGATCGTTCTCGAGACTCTGTGCGATCAGATCGGGAGCGCCGTAAAGAACGCAACGTTGTATGATGAGGTTAAGAGAGCCAATGCCAAATTGACGGAACTTGACCGGATGAAATCGGATTTCCTCGGGATTGTCTCACACGATTTCCGATCGCCGCTCGCAAGTATTGTCCTTGCTGCCCGGGCGCTGATGAAACGGCGCGATAGCATTGACCAAAAACGGTTAAGCGAGTATCTCACGATCATTATCGATCAAGCAAATCGTTTGAGTATGCTGGCTGAAGACACGCTCTCCATCACAAAGATGGAGTCCGGACAGTTGAATTATTTCTTCAAGGTGGTAAACGTCGAGCGGTTGCTGAAAGACGCCGCAGCTCTCGTCCATTTCTCCCGCCGGCACACGGTCGAGTATCATGTCGATAACGACGTTGCGTACATCAAGGGCGACCAGACCAAACTCCGCCAGGTTGTGCAGAACCTGCTTTCCAATGCTGTGAAGTACTCCCCTCGCGGTGGCAAAATCGTCGTCACCGCCCGGGATTTCCAGGAAGATCAATTGCTTGTGTCCGTTTCTGACGAAGGGATCGGGATTCCCGACGATCAGGTGGGCAAACTCTTTCAGAAGTTCTCGCGTATTGAAAGTGGTGAAGCCCGCGAGATCAAAGGGTCGGGACTGGGGTTATGGATCTGCCGGGAAATTGTGAAAGCACACGGGGGCGATATTTGGGTGGAGAGCGAGTATGGCAAAGGAAGTATTTTCAACTTTACGCTCCGGAAGGCACAACCGGATCCAACACTCTAGAGAGCCCTGACGGATTCTTCTGCTTTCTTGTTTTTCATGTTTAGTTCTCTTAAAACGTCGTTGTAGAAGTCCCGCCATCCGAGAAGATCTTCGTTGTATTTTCCGATCGTCCGTTCAAACTCTTCCCTGGTGACCTGATACCTTTCAAAGATCGAATCGGAATTTACAAGCGTAGTTGAGTCGGCGCTGGCTTTCAACCCACTGTTTTTGGTTTCGAGAAGGGCCACATACGTCTGAATAAATTTCTCTCTGCCAATTTCACCACGTGAAGGAAAACTCTCAGTACATCCTATCAGGGTGAAGAACATAAGGCACAATACGGCGATCGGTTTCATCTGTTGTTCCTTTCACAAGCAGGTTAGCAAAACCTCGTCACGAAGTCAATTTTCCGGCATTGGAGTTTGAAAATCACTACCTTGACTTTCAAGGCAGATGGTGTTATATTTTTGCCCCATTCTACTACATTTTGCATCATAATTCATCTATTTTTATCAATTTTTGATTGGTTTTATGCCTTCTACGTCTGATTTTCGACCGGGATTAGTCATCAAGTACAACAACGAACTTTGGACCATTGTTGAGTTTCAGCATGTAAATCCTGGAAACTGGCGAGCTTTCGTCCGGACAAAACTGAAGAACCTCAAAAGTGGCAAGGTTATAGAAAACCGGTTTCGGGCCGGCGAGGCAATAGACATTATCCGGATTGAGCGGAAAGAGTTTCAGTTTCTGTATCGGGATGGTTCAGGGTACGTTCTTATGGATAAGAGTACTTTTGATCAGCTTACAGTGGAAGAACACCAGGTGGGTGATGGCGCTCAGTTCCTCAAGGATGGAGAGTCGGTGGACATTCTGTTCAACGGTATGGATATTACGGGAATCGAACTGCCAATCACAGTTGAGCTCAAGGTCATTGAAACGGTCCCCGGAGTCCGGGGGGATACCGCAACGGCAGGGACGAAACCTGCACAAGTTGAAACGGGGGCGACTGTGAACGTTCCATTGTTCATCAATGAGGGTGATATGTTGAAAATCGACACCCGAACAGGTGGCTACATTGAACGTGTAAAGAACTAAGGGGGCGTGCGATTCTCGCTGGATAATCCGTAGAGAGTATCGGTGTGCGGTTGTTGCACAACGAGTTGCTCCTAAACGTCATCAACGTGGAGCTTGTTATGGACCTAAGTTACGTCAAGAAACTGATCAAGTTGGTCTCTGAGAGTGATGTGGAAGAAGTTGAAATTGAACACGAAGGACAGAAAATCCGAGTTGTCAAAAGTAAGAACCACTTCCTGTCCTCGCCTGTTGTGCAGGTACCTCATGTTGTTCATGCTCCCTTACCAGCACCCGGCCCTGCACACACCGGTGGTGAGCCGTCGCAAGCACAGGTATCACCGGTACCACCAAATGCAAACCTCCACGAAATAAAATCGCCGATTGTCGGGACGTTTTATCGGTCACCCGCCCCGGATGCCGCACCATTTGTGGATGTTGGTTCCAGCGTGCAACCCGGAACCGTTCTCTGCATCGTCGAAGCGATGAAGTTGATGAACGAAATCGAATCGGATATCTCGGGGAAAATCATCAAAGTCCTTGTCGAGAACGGCCAGCCGATCGAATATGACCAACCTCTCTTTCTGGTAGAGAAAGCATAATCACTTCCAGGAGAGTTGGTTTGTTCAAGAAAGTCCTCATCGCCAATCGCGGGGAAATTGCCCTCCGCATCATCAGGGTCTGCAAGCAATTTGGTATCAAGACTGTTGCAGTGTATTCCAAGGCGGACCGTGATTCGCTCCATGTCCGGTTTGCCGATGAAGCAGTCTGCATTGGTCCCCCTCCCGGCAAGGAGAGTTATCTCAAGATCCCGCGCATCATGGCTGCTGCCGAGATTACCAACGCCGACGCCATTCATCCTGGGTACGGATTCCTTGCTGAGAATGCAAGCTTCGCCGAAATCTGTACGACCTCCGGCATCAAGTTCATTGGACCGACGGCAGAAATGATCACCGCAATGGGCGACAAAGCCCTTGCAAAAGAGACGATGAAGAAGGCCGGCGTTCCGGTTGTCCCGGGAAGCGATGGTGTGGTAAAAAGCCCGGGAGAAGGATTGGAAATAGCGAAGTCCATCGGGTTTCCAGTGATCATCAAGGCGGTTGCAGGTGGAGGTGGCAGGGGGATGCGCATCGTTCGTGAAGAGGTCGAATTTGAGAATGCGTTTAAGACTGCCTCACACGAAGCGGAACAGGGATTCAACAATGCCGATGTGTACATTGAGAAGTATGTCGAACAACCACGCCATGTTGAGGTGCAAGTGTTTGGCGACCAGCATGGCAACGTCATTCATTTTGGCGAGCGCGATTGCTCTGTGCAACGTCGGCATCAGAAGTTGATTGAGGAGTCTCCATCACCGATTGTTGATGAGGCCCTCCGTAAGAAGATGGGTGAAGCTGCGATCAAGGGATGCAAGGCGGTGAACTACGAGAATGCGGGTACCATCGAGTTCCTTGTGGACAAGAATAGGAACTTTTACTTCATGGAAATGAATACCCGCATTCAGGTAGAGCATCCTGTTACCGAGCAGGTAACAGGGCACGATCTCATCAAGCTGCAATTGCGCGTAGCAGCCGGAGAAAAACTTCCTCGCAGAAAAATTGTCTCACGCGGCCATGCGATGGAATGCCGTATCAATGCTGAGGACCCCTTTAACGATTTTCGCCCCAGTCCCGGAAAGATCACGGACTTCCACATGCCGGGTGGATTCGGCGTTCGTGTGGACACTCACAGCTACGCCGGGTATGTTGTCCCTCCGTATTATGACTCTCTCATAGCAAAGCTTGTGGTGTTTGCGCAGACGCGTGATGGAGCCATCCGGAAAATGGCCTCTGCGCTCGATGAGTTTACTATTGAGGGGATTAAGACGACACTTCCGTTTCACCGGCAAGTGATGCGGGACGAGAAATTCCAGAGTGGCAAGTTCGACACAAGTTTTCTTGAATCATTTCACTTCTCGCCCGAGAAGTGAGGTAACCGTAACCAGAAAGGAACCGGAATGAACCTTCCCGAAAATCTTAAGTACACGAAAGAACACGAGTGGGTGTTGATTGATGGAGACACCGGCACCATTGGTATCACCGAGTATGCGCAAGGTGAATTAGGGGACGTGGTGTTCGTGGAACTGCCGGCAGTGGGAAGAATACTAAAGCAACATGATTCGTTTGGCACCATAGAAGCAGTGAAGGCAGTCTCCGATCTCTACGCACCAGTGAGCGGTGCGGTTCTCGAAATCAACAAGACTCTTGAAAAAACTCCCGAGATCGTCAACAAAGATCCCTACGGTGAGGGTTGGATGGTGAAAATGAAGCTTGCCAATCCTGCCGACGTGGGTGGATTACTCAACGCGGCCGCATACAAAGCCCTGATCGGGAAGTAACACACCACATTAGAACATTTCCATCTGCGCTGTGCCGACGCGTCTGAAATGTTCTGTTGAGAGTCCGCTCCAGCGCTTGTTCAGTCCATGCTTGCGCGCATGGACGTTGAACAACTCCTTGATTGTCTTTGCAATCTCACCTTCCCCGGACATTCGCTTTCCAAATCGTGAATCACTCAACTCGCCGTGGCGTGTCTCCTTGATGCGGTTGAGTATCTTTGCCGCACGGTCGGGAAATTCCCTGCGTACCCAATCCAGAAATAATGGCTCCACGGCGCCCGGCAGTCGAACAAGAATGTATCCTGCGCTCGTGGCACCGTGATCAGCGGCTGCGCTGAGAATGGCGGGGAGTTCTTCATCGGTAAATCCGGGAATTATCGGCGCCGCGTTGACGCCGACGGTAACACCTGCTTTGGCGAGTGTTTCAATGGCTTTCAATCGGTTTTCTGGAGTTGATGTACGCGGTTCCATTCTTCGTGCCCGATCGGGATCGAGTGTCGTAATCGAGAGCATCACGTGTACGAGGTTCATCCCGGCCATTTCCTGCAAAAGATCGATGTCCCGGACAACGAGCGCATTCTTGGTGATCAGTCCTACCGGGTTGCGGAAATCAAGAAACACTTCGAGGCACCCGCGTGTGATCCTGAGCGAGCGCTCGACCGGCTGATAGCAATCGGTATTGCCGGAGAATGCCACCATCTGCGGCCGCCAGGATTTCTTGCCGAGTGTCTCTGTGAGGAGACGCGGGGCATCCGTCTTCACCATGATTTTGGTCTCGAAGTCGAGTCCGGCGGAGAACCCCAGATACTCATGAGATGGTCGTGCATAACAATAGATGCATCCGTGTTCGCATCCGCGATACGGGTTAATGCTGTAGTCGAACGGCAGGTCGGGACTGTTGTTCTTTGCGAGGATGGACTTTGAGGAATCGATAAAGAACGTGGTAGAAACGGGCGGCAACTCTTCCCCATATTGAACATCGATATCAATCGGCTCGAGATGGGTTTGTTCGAACCGATTGGGAGTATTGAAACCGGCAGAGCGGCCTTTGTTCACAGTCGACAACGTACTACTTCTTCTTTCCCTGTTTCATTTTCTTCATCAGGTCCTGCAGGTTCCCTTTCTCTTCAAACGTAATATTGGCAGGGAGGGCAAATCTCTCCTCCGGGACTGCGGATTCGTCAACATTCCTTGCAACGTTCAGGATGTTCATACCCGCCAGCCTTGTTTCAGTCTTCAACGTTATGGCATTCCATACCCATGTCCTGGTGGCGAAACTCGAAACCTCCCAGACATCGCACTTCTTTCCGGCAACATCTCCCGTTCCGGTCCTCTTTGCCCCCATCCGTTTCATCATCGTTTCACCCATCTTTGCGAGATCTTTCTCGTCATTCTTTGCCGTAATTGTCGTCAGCAAGGTGTTGGTGATCTTCGTTCCGGTGTTCTTGTCAAGATCGACCGCGTAGGTGATCTCGCCATCCATAATCGTGAGTGTGTTCGTTTTGACCGAAATAGTCCCCGCTTTGATTTCTGTATTTGTCAACTTTGCCTCGCGGAGGCCGTAGCGGTCAAAGTAGATAGTCTCTGTTCCAGTATGCTGACCCGAGAGTTCATACGTGATGGTACAATGATCTATCGGATATCGTTTGTAGCCTTCGCCGAGAAGCTGCTTGCTGGTTTTCTGGGTGAGGGATTCTGCGGTACAAAACAAGAGGAGGACGAAGATGAGGAAAGGCGGATGGGACATAGTTTACCTCGCAGGAAGGTGTGTGAAGAACAAATTCCAAAAACTACACCGGATCGAAACAAATGGACCCATTATCCACTTGTCCAGACAGTATAGCGTTGAACAGGGAATAATGCAAGGTGTTTTTCTCTTGCCCAAGTGTCGTTTCTCCTCATCAGTTTCTTCACTCTCAATCCATCGAGAACTCAGCCCATGTTGATATTTTCATCAGTCGTACCTAAGAATTCCGGTTCCCAACATTGAGAATCTCAATCTGGAACCTTAACAAAAACTGTAAAATCACTCAATAGCCCGCAACGTGTTACAGGCATACTATTTGCCGACTTCACTGTCAGTATCTTCTGGATTGTTACGTTGACCAATGGGAGGAAGCATGACACGTACACGTGTAATTATTATGGGAGCCGCGGGAAGGGACTTTCACAATTTCAATACCGTCTACAGGGACAATAAGAGATTCGAGGTGGTTGCCTTTACGGCAACCCAGATACCAAACATCGATGGAAGGAAATACCCTGCGAAGTTAGCCGGCGAGCTCTATCCCAAAGGGATCCCGATATTTCCGGAGTCTGATCTTGCCCGCCTTATTGATGAACTCAGCGTCGATGAAGTTGTCTTCTCCTATTCTGATGTCAACTACAACTATGTCATGAGCAAGGCCTCACTGGTGATGGCACACGGCGCCGATTTCAAAGTGCTGGGAACCAGGCACACAATGTTGAAATCAAAGGTCCCGGTCGTGGCGATTGTCGCAGTGCGAACTGGCTCCGGAAAGAGCCAGACATCACGGAAGGTGTGCAGCTCTTTACGAGCGATGGGGAAGAGGGTCGTTGCCATCCGTCACCCGATGCCTTACGGAGATCTGGTGAAGCAGAAAGTGCAACGGTACGCAACGATTGCCGATCTCCACAAACACAAATGCACTATTGAGGAGATGGAGGAATACGAACCGCATATTGTGGCGGGAACGATAATCTATGCAGGGGTGGATTACGAAACGATTCTCCGGCAGGCGGAGCAGGAAGCCGATGTTATTGTGTGGGATGGCGGTAACAACGACATGTCATTCTACAAACCGGATTTGACAATCACAGTGGTTGATCCGCACCGGCCCGGACATGAACTCACGTATTATCCGGGAGAGACCAACGTACGGCTCGCGGATGTAATCGTGGTGAACAAGGTGGATTCCGCACATCCGGAAAATGTGGAGACGGTAATTCAAAATGTTCGCGGTATCAACTCCCACGCAGTGATTATTCAGGCAGCGTCCACAATCTCGGTCGAGGATCCGGAAATTATTCGTGGAAAGAAAGTGCTGGTTGTGGAAGACGGGCCCACACTCACTCACGGAGAAATGACATACGGTGCAGGTGTCATTGCGGCGCGCAAATTCGGGGCAAGTGGCATTGTCGATCCCCGACCTTATGCTGTGAAATCCATTGCCGCGACGTACGCAAAGTACCCGGCAACCGGAGTTCTTCTGCCTGCAATGGGATACGGGGAGGAGCAATTGAAGGACCTCGAAACAACCATCAACCATGTGCCCTGCGACGCTGTGGTCATCGGCACACCGATTGACTTGCGCAGAATCATCAACATCAAAAAACCCTCGGTGCGTGTGCAGTATACGCTTGACGAGACGACCAAACCGGACCTGGAGGATGTGTTAACGAAATTCCTCATCAAGGAACGGGCCTATTCATTTCATAGGAAAACGGTGTCGGAATTGGATTGAAGTATTCTGAATCGCAGTTTTGCAAAGCCCGGCTTCCGACAGGTCGGGCTTTGTCGTTTACCCGGGTATCATTGCGGTACATCAGTTGCCCGCCCAACCTGTTCTTATGAATTCCTGGCAATTTCAACTTCGTCATAGAATATCGTCCGCCGTCGTGTGCGAGAATTCAAGAAGAGTATCGGCATCTTGACCAGCATGAGCGAGTAATGCACCCACAGGTCGGTGAAGCGCTCTTCGAAACCGGGAAGGTGTGCGTTACGCTGCTCCAGCCAACGCTTATACGGAAAGCAGTGGGATGGCTCGTCCCGCTCAATCACTTTGAACATGCGCGTGAGCAACGGATTGTCCTGAACAACTTTGGATTTGAGCAACACATCCACCTGTTTCATGCCCCTGAATTCTGTCATCATTATCAATCTGCAGAGCTTAAAGAACGACTCGTCATCGTCCAGGATCTCGCGTTCATTCAATCCTTCCAACGACCGACCGAATATCCATTTCACACATTGATCGATATACCCGTACATGCCATCAACGGCAAGGGGCATCCGCCGTTCATGTTCGAAATAATTCCTGAACATACGGTAATGTTTGCGCTCATCATCGGTGTGTTTGTTGACAGCGGCAAGGAATTGCGTTTCGTGCGGGTACTTTTCCTTGACGGCGGCAAGCAGGCGTTCAAGTCCGGTGTATGCCTGATATTCGTTGTAGATATAGACAGAGGTAAGAACGTCATAGTAGCGACGCCGAAACGCGTTGAACATACCTTGTTTCCGCTTTGGGTTGGTATTCACCACTTCACTACTCCAATAACAATACGCCCTTCTGCAGGTTCCCCGGAATAGTCGGGTGATAAACCACTTGAGGTTGATTGCTTACGAACCTTGAAGAGAAAAAATGCGATAGACAATCCACGCGGCAAGAGAGAGTGATACACAACCGGCAAGGATGAGTGCCCGTGTAAGATGGTTCCGGGACAATTTGCGGAGCAGGAGAATCGCCGAACCAATTGCAACAGCGGCTCCAATAACGCCGCCCACAAACACCGTAGCTCCACCGGCAAGGCCATCCTCTTTGACAACAAAGAGTGAACCCACGGCAGCGCCAACAATGAAACCAACAACAATCATCAAGATCACAAATGACACTCCGGCGAATGGTCTGGGTTCGGGAGATGTTGTCATTGTTTTCTTTGCCGAGATAGGTTTGAGTATGGTGAGGAGTGAAAGTGATAATTCAAGGGTGCTCACACAGGGAGAGCACCCTTCGATTGTAGTTACTTATTGGTAAATGCGAACCAGTTGCCTTCAACGCCAGCAACACGACTGTCGCCCCAGCTCGAAATCTTGACAGAGAAGCCGTCACGAGTCACCTGTTCGGCCTTTACGGATACGCGAACGTTGCCGTCGCTACCCGCGGCAGCATCAATGGACGTAAGGGAGATATTTACCATTGGAACCTTGGCAAATGCTTTCGAGAATTTCACGAACACGAAGCTGGTACGGACGCCACTACCTGCGTTCAGGTTCCAACCCTCTGTCTGTCCGTTGGCGGTAAAGTCACCCTTTTGCATGACCTGACCGAACGAGAGCGAAGAAGCCATGAGCAGTGCCACAGCGAGCAAAGTGAGTTTCATAAGGTCTCCTGTAAGTAAAGTTGTGGGAATAGGGGATTGTACGACGTTAACACACGACAAGCTATACTTAGTTCGGTAAGAAACAAGCTCGATGCCTTATTTTGCAAGGAGGAGTTTTGTTGTGGCGGTGTGTGTTCCAGACTGAAGCCGGCAGACATAGACGCCACTCGAAAGATGACTGCCGTCAAACACCCGTTCGTGCTGACCCGCCGGAAGTTCTCCTGAAACCAATGTTGCCACCTATTCTGGGGTATCCAATTCAGTCCACCGTTGGCAGTGTGGAGGATCGTGCCGGAATCGCCACACACCCATGCAACATCATCCTGACCGTGATGAACGGTAACGCTGTTCAGCGTGATTATAGTGCCACTCGGCTGCGATGTCCAGCCAGCGAGGCACCGAGCCGCAGCGAAGATCAAGAGAGTGATCAGGAGAGCGCGGGTCATTCTAATAAATGGATAGATTGATAAATGACGTCGACCAACCCCATAATCCACAAATCGGTTTTCCGACCGCTCTGTTCCGACAATTGCTCATTGCTTGTTGCAAATTGTCGAATGTTCTCTACGGGAATATCCCTAACTCCGCATACGACGTTGCAATTTTGTCGATGGCGTTGATGAACGCTGCGGTACGGAGGTCGACGCCGCTCTTCTGTTTGGCGATTTCCC
>CAZIHJ010000027.1:0-30368 GCA_964538485.1 uncultured Chitinophagales bacterium
TTGGGGGAAAGGCAGCGATTCAAAGGTGAGGTTGATTTGATCCGATATCACCATCAAATCACCAGGGGAAAATGTCCGGTTTATTCCTCCCGCGGCGTTGGTGACAATCAACGTCTTCACCCCAAGTGCATGAGCAACATGGATTGGGTAGAGGACCACGCTGAGGTCGCTGGCCTCATAGAAGTGTATCCTTCCCTGAAATGCGATGACTTCCGCCTGCCCAACTTTGCCAAAGACGATCCTCCCTTTGTGCCCTTCAACTGTCGAAACAGGATAGTGCGGGATAGCAGACGTCTCTATGACGACAGAATCACTCAAAGAGTCCGCAAAATCGCCTAGTCCGGATCCGAGCACCAAACCAATAGTGGGAGCATGATGCGTCCGGGTCCGAAGAAATGCCAATGAATCGTGAAGTTTATCCTGCAACGGAGACTCTGTCATGAACCGAAGAAAATTCCAGCTATTGTTGCCGTCATAAGATTTGCCAGCGTTCCCCCGAGAACCGCGCGTAATCCGAGGGCTGCCAGGTCCTTCCTGCGTTCGGGCGCAAGTGGGCTAATTCCACCGATCTGAATAGCAATCGAAGAGAAGTTTGCAAAGCCACAAAGGGCAAAAGTAGCCATCATAATGGCTTTATCTGATAGAATCTTACCACTTGATATCATTGAAGATAGATCGAGGTAACCAACAAATTCATTTAGTACTATCTTCGTTCCAATGAGCGACCCGACCTGCAGCGCATCCTGCCAAGGGACTCCTATTGCAAAGGCAAGGAACTGGAGGATTAATCCAAATACAAGCTGCAAGGAGAGAGGTTGACCATAGGATGCTTGAAGGGTCTGATTCAATCCGGTGATGTCGCCTACACCTGAAAGCAGAAAATTTACAAGCGCAATCAAGGCGACAAATGCTAGGAGCATGGCCCCTACATTGAGGGCTAATTGCAAACCGTCACCGGCACCTACGGCAGCGGCCTCAATTGCATTGGATGCATTCTTTTCGATCTTGATCTTGACGGTTCCCTTTGTTTCGGGATCCTTGGTTTCAGGGTAGATGATCTTTGCAATAGCCAGGCCTGCTGGTGCCGCCATCATACTGGCACCAAGCAGTTGAGCTGCAAATTTTGCCTGGGCTGTGGCAATGTCAATCCCATGAGCTTGTGCGTAGGAGTATCCGAGCATTTGTACGTACGCGGCAAGGACACCGCCGGCGATGGTGCACATCCCTCCAACCATGATTGTGAGCAATTCGGACTGTGTCATTCCTTTGATAAACGGCTTGATCATCAATGGTGCCTCGGTCTGCCCGACGAAGATGTTTGCAGTATTTGATAATGATTCGGCACCGCTTGTCCCCATTGCCCTTGCCATGATCCAAGCCATTGCCTGAACAATTCGCTGCATGACGCCCAGATAATACAGGAGCGACATGATTGAGGCAAAGAAGATAATGGTCGGGAGCACCTGGAACGCAAAAAAGAAGCCCAGGCTTCCTTCATTGCCAGGTCCCATTGCAAGATTCCCAAAAACAAACTTGGCGCCTTCCGTAGTAAATCCGAGGACTTTAACAAAACCGTAACTTACCCATTCAAAAAACAGCATTGGCCATCCAAGGGGTGCAAAATATGGCGCGAGTTCTGATCCCTTGAGCATCAAAATTGCAAAGAGTATTTGCAGGCCAAATCCTGACATAACCAATCGCCAGTTTATTCGCGGCCGATTGTTGGAGAAGGCATACGCAATTCCCACCAGCACAGCCAGCCCCAAAATACCATTCAACGCAGACACGAGTGTCATCAGGAGTTCCTACCGTGAGTTAGGATATTGGAGGTTCAAAGCAGCGACGGCAGCGTGCTTCGTATGAATCAGTGGCACCAACAAGTACGCGCTCACTTGCCTTTGTCGTACGTTGAGTTCTGTCAGCTGGATTTCCACATACTACGCAAATTGCGAGCGTCTTGGTTATATACTCAGCTATTGCAAGGAGTTGAGGGATTGGTTCAAAAGGTTTTCCTCGGTAATCCTGGTCCAATCCCGCAATGATCACTCTTTTCCCGTCGTTCGCCAGTTGATCTGCAACTTCGACAATTCCCGCATCGAAAAATTGCCCCTCATCAATCCCGACAACCTGAGCATCTTTTGCCAAGGTCAAAATTTCGCTGGATTTCTCCACAACGGTTGAAAGCAACTTTGCCTCACTGTGAGAAACGATATGGTCTGCGCTGTAGCGATTGTCGATTTTCGGCTTGAAGATGGCTACGTGCTGACGAGCGATTTGAGCACGCCTCACTCGACGGATTAGTTCCTCAGTCTTGCCGCTGAACATACATCCAGCAATGACTTCGATCCAGCCGGTTTCTCTAGGTGAGTTGTGTATTGTGGGAATTGTCATTATTGCTTCTTCCCCCGACGTAGATTCCGCGGTCCAAAGGCCATAGGAAGAAGTGAACTGAGCTTGACAACCGCAGGTTTGCCGCGCTTTCTGGTGAGTATGATATCAATATCTCCGGCGAGATCCATGAGGACCTGTCTGCATGCTCCGCAAGGGGGTATGTACTCAGCTTCGTCCGTGGCAATGGCTATGGCACTGAACGTCTCATATCCCTCGGAACGTGCTTTGAAAATGGCTGTGCGCTCGGCGCAGAGGGTCAGCGCATACGTGCTGATTTCGATATTACAGCCCGTGAATAACTTTCCCTTACTTGTGAGCAGAGCGGCACCAACTCTGAACTTCGAATAGGGCGAGTAGGATTTCTTCTTTGCAGCTTTTGCGTGCTTGACTAACGTGGTATAGTTCATCCGACCCTTTAAGAAAACACTGGGAATATATTTATTCAATACTCCAAAAGCAACTTATGGAAGGCTGAATTCATGAATAGTCAGAGTTTCAAAAAGTCTCC
Source organism: uncultured Chitinophagales bacterium (assembly GCA_964538485.1). Lineage (GTDB taxonomy): Bacteria > Bacteroidota > Ignavibacteria > UBA10030 > UBA6906 > JBJXHC01. Next base: position 2,900 of record CAZIHJ010000027.1, read on the forward strand.
TGTGAGATGCGCACTGACGGCTGACGAATCCCTGTTCTCGGAAGTAACCACCTATTCGAACTTCATCAATATCTGAGGAGAGGATAAGGAGCACCACACCGCCTGGTGCGAGGAAGGTGCGGGTCTGCTCTGCAAATGCCTTGATGACTTCATAGTCCCTTCCAGCGTCCCATGCCAGACTTTGATGCCCCGTCTGCGGTTTGGGATAGAAAGGGGGGTTCCACACAACGTAGTCAAAAGATGAGCCACGCGGAAGCGGCTGAAACAGATCCCCTCCCAAGACCCGGATCTTATCCGCAAGATTGTTTTCTTGAGCATTCAGTTGTGCAGCCGCCACAGCAGTGGGATTCAAATCGACCGCGACCACCGATGCGTTAGCCTGTGCGGCACACAAACCAATGATTCCGGAACCGCATCCCATATCAAGAAACCTCTTGCCACTGAGGGTGAGTGTGCCCACAAACCGTCCAAGAATCTTGCTGCTGAAGTACAGGGAGGGATGGAAAACTGAGGGAGGGATGATCAGATCAAAGCCGAGAACCCTTGCCCTATCCACACGGCCGATTCTGGGTTTTGCATAGAGTTGGAACAACCGGGAGAGTAACCGGCGTGGAAGCGAATACGGTAACACGCTAAGAGTCAACCTTTGGAAATACCCGATTAACGCAACTCCAACTCATCAAAATCCCTCATGCTTGGGCGAAGGGTTAAGAAGCAGGCGTAGCAAGACACGCAATTCATATGCTCCTGTATAAATTCGCAGTCTGTATCGCCATGCGCTCACAGCGCGAAGTATCCAAATCTTCCAACGGGCGATGATGCGGTCGTTGGTTTTGGGGTAGTAGGATTGATGCACAGCCCGAAAATTAATAATCTTCCTGTGTAAACGTTTCGTCAACCAGGGTGTGTGAGGATTACGTCGCAACGTGTATTGCTCCCATTCATGTGACGCCCATTCATCAAGGTTCTTCGGATATGTAAGTCCACCCTCAACTGCGGTGTCATAGATTGTACCGAATGGGACGGGAGTATACACGAATGGATACATTTGGGACCGGGGATTGATTTGTTCAAGCTCGTACATCAAGTCAATGCTCGCATCAATATCCTCTTCGGTTCGTGTCGGATGACTTCCCATGACAAACGAAAACTCCGACTGAACGCCATACTCCTTGCACAGCGCGGCGATTTCCTTTGTCTTCTCCCGCGTCACACCAGACTTGTCCATGAGCTTCAACGTGTCGTCAAGGCCGGATTCAGCACCGAAGAAGATCATACTCAGTCCGCTACGCCGCATCAGCCCCCACGTCCCCCGATCATAGTGTAACAATGTATCAATCCGCCCCTCTGCCCACCAGCGAATGCGATGGTCGATCAACTTCTCTGACAGTTCTTCCATGCGCTTTTCTGAAACAAACAGTTCGCTATCGTGAAACTCAATACCATCCATGCCATAGTGTTTCTTGAGATGACGGATTGCCTCAACGGTTCGATCGGGGGTTTCTGCCTTCCATCGGCTGTGGAAGACATCAACAACGCCGCAGAAGTTGCATTTATGTGGACATCCGACGCTCGTCTCATAACAGAATGTTCGTTTGCCAATAAACGTGGGGAGTGCGTAGCTCTCCATATCGACACGATGAAACGGCATTGCCGGCCGGTCGTTTGGATCGTATGCAGGATACTCAGGGTTATGATGGAAAACAGTCATCTTGCGGTAGGAGAGATTATGGACTTGCTCCACCGGACTATTGGTATCCAATGCATCAAGGAGTTCCGGCAATGCGCGCTCGCCCTGCGCACGAATGACAAAATCAACATACGATGAATTCAGAACAGGTTCTGTGTGCATGGAGGGGAAATACCCGCCCCAAATTATCGTGAGATGAGGGTAACGTTTCTTCAGTTCCCGGCAGTCCTTGATCGCATTCAACATTTGGGTTCCCGGCATTACCGATACGCAGAGATACCTGATGTCTGGATTTGACGCGATCATTGCTGAAATGGTCTGGAAGGCGTGGCGATCGACATTGCCATCAATGATGACATAGTCGCGTTTACCCTCAAGCACGGCACCAAGTGCCACCAACGAGAGGGGAATGCGACCCATTTTTGCAGGAGTATTCTGTGGATAGTAGAGTACGAGCATAGGATAGTACTGATAAGCTACGGAACATGGGTGTCTTGCGCAACTCTGGTTCTAGCTGGCTTTGCCCGAAAGAAGTCGCACGATGGTGATTTCAGGAGGACAGTTTAGACGAATGGGAAGGCCGACAGTCCCTATCCCGCGGTTGACATACATATGCGTGTTGTTGATCCGGTACTTTCCCCAGACATACGGAGAGGCAAGGGAGGCCGGCGCAAGAATCGTGTCGCCAAATGTTCCAAGGGACACCTGCCCCCCGTGCGTGTGACCGCTCAGCACGAGGTCAATGTTCATCTCAGATGCCTGGCGAAGAAAGTACGGGCGATGACACATAAGCACGCGTGGAATTCCGTCTTTGGTGTGCAACAGTGATTTTCCGATTGCTTCGATTGCACGCTCCGGCCTTCCAATGTCATCCACTCCGAGGAGATAGAAACTTACACCATTCTTTTCGATCAAGACCTTGTCGTTACGAATGAGTTTCACCCCGCAGTCGTCAATTGTCTTTGCCACCATGTCGACATTACGGGTGAAGAAATCATGATTGCCGAGGACGCCGTACACACCATGTTTCGCCGAGAGATCACTGAAGGCCTCGGCAAATGGATACACCTCTTCCACCATACTGTTGACAAAATCCCCGGTTACCAGGATCATGTCGGTTTTCAACGCGTTCATGCTATGCACATACCCCATCATGTCCTGCTTTGTCATGTAGATGCTCGAGTGAATATCGCTCATGAGACCAATCGTGAAACCGTTCAGCTCTTGTGGAAGTGAGGGGATGACGAATTCTGCTTCAGTAACATCACACTCCGATCTACCGAAAAGGACCCCATATGAACTCGCGCCGAATGACACCCCGGTCAGGCCATACATCCCCGTGCGAAGAAAAGTCCGTCGGGATTCGTCAAACCGTTGAAAGGTATCTTCTGATTGGAGAGCTTCCATTCTCTTTCTTGCTGGAGGGATCCATCGAGATATGAAGATACCAATCGTAAATGGAAGTCGTACAATCCAGAGTATGAGAAGCACGAGGCCCATGAAAAACGTTGCACCATGCCATATGAAAAACGGATATGCAGCTCCATAAATAAACCAGGACGGCATATCCCACAATCGCGGCCGAATGATTGATACCGCCACCAGCGCAAGTGTGAATACGCCGAAAAGTACTATGTTGAGGTTCCGGATCGAACGCGAATTGGGATAATGCTCTGCGATCCAGCGGCTCGCCTTCCTGAAGAGAATGACCTGAATACCAACGAGAATGAGCGGAATGACAATTCTAAACACCAGGAATCCGATCTATTGTGAGTGTACCATGTACTTCTTCTAACGTCTGTTACCCCCGCGAAGTTTCTCTTTCCTTTGTCTCAAAGGCAACGGAAGGTGCTACCATTCCTCGTACATATCCGGTAACTACAATGAATAATCCAAGCATTAGGGCCAGCCGTGGGTAGGCAAGGATTGAAAGAAGTCCCTGTCCGTCAAATTGCCGAAACAGGCTGTATGGAATGAAGCCAATCGCAGCAAAGCATCCACCCGTCAACCAGAAGGCTAAACGATTCTTCTGTTCGTGAAAGAACCTCAGCAACAATGCCACGGGGAGCCACAGGAGAATTGCATGATACGTTGCTGTCGCCGGTGCAATAAGTAGACCTCCAATACCCAGCAGAGCAAAGGCAATGTGCTGAACGCCTTCCCGACATGTTCTGAGTTTTCGGACTGACGCCGCTGTGACAATTACTATCGTTGTAATGATGGCAAACTTCATGGAATAAAAGATGAAGGGTTCGTCAAGTACAGGGATGGGATTCAAAACATCATCTCTCAAGAAGAAACGGCGCAAGATGCTGTCAAAGGACTGAAATGTGGACGCAAATGGGTCCTGCAACGTGAGTTGTGATTGGAGGTGTTGGCCGAGTACATTGTACAGGAACTGTTCATGAATCTCCCAGCCCATGTACAGTATGCTCGAGAGAATGATCAGGGCAGTTGTGATGATCGTTGCTGTAACAACTTTCCATTCCTTCATCATGACAAAATACACGAGAAAGAGCACGGGGAAGTACTTGATGGGGATGAACAGTGCCAACGACACGCCAGAAAGTATGGGTCTGCCAATTGTGTATAAGTAGAAACAGAGAATTATCGAAAGGGAAACAGCAATGTACAGTTGACCAAACCGGAAACAATTGCCAAGGCCTATGCCGCCAAACAAAATGATGAAGAGTGAATCCTGGAAATCGATACCGCGGAGTTTTCCGAGAAGGACAACACACGCGCACACCATGACAATATTCAGCACAGTCATTATCTGCAACGCACCGACTGGAGTACTGTTTGCAAAAGGTACGAAGAGCAGGGCCGTAGGAGGTGGAAAAGGAGAGAACTTTCCTTGCAACTCCATTCCATTGGCTTGGATCTGCTGTTGAAACCACATGTCATCGTAGAGCCGGGTGATCTCTCCCCCTGATGCGACGATCCTTCCGGCGGTATAGTAATTTGGGAAGTCCGTGTCCATTCGTGTGAAAGCCGGGAAAAGGCCCCAGTACACGAGGAACCCCAGCAAGAGGAGAAGTACTGTGACGCGCAGCCATCCCGGAAGAAGAGTCTGGAGCATTAAGAGGCCCGACCAATCCGTGACACGGCGATCGAATCCAGAACAGCAGTAAAAACCTCTGTTGTGGAGATCTCTCGCATGCACTTTGCGTCATAGGGGCACTCGAAGAGTTTTGCGTTGTAGATATTCAAGCAGGGACTGCAGGCGAGTGATTTGTAGATAATCTTCATGTTTCCGCGTGGACCGTAGAACCCGGGAGATTCAGGCCCGAATAGAGCCACCATGGGGGTACCAAGAGATGCCGCGACGTGCATAGGTCCGGTGTCATTCGTTAGCAAGAGGACGGAGTGTTCCAGGAGTGCAGCCAATTCTCCAAGAGTAAGCATGCCCGCACAGTTGGTGACACGATCCTGTAGTTCCGGTGCAGTGTCAAGGTATTGTTGAACGTACTCCCGTTCCTGCTCATTCCCGATACACACGAAACGGAATACGGGATATTGATTGGCTAACTTCTGTAGTACTTCAATGAATCGATTTCCCGGCCAACGTCGTTCGAGAGAAGCCGCACCGGCATTCATGTTCACACATATGACACGGCTGTTGCTTGTCTGCAGGTTGAGCTTCCGATTCGTGGATTCCCGTTCGGCGGGTGAGGGAGAAAGTGAATATATGGCCGCTTGTTTGTCGGGGATGATGTTGAGGGCGGACAATTGGTGAAGGAAGACGTCCACAACGTGGTCGGAATGGTTTAGCGTTACCGGGTGAGTCAGGTTCTTCCGACGCCACAGCGTGGGAAGGTCATATCCGACACGGATTGGCGCGCGTGTAAGTGTTGAAATCAGTGTCGAGAATTTGGAAAAGAACTCAAGATCAAACACAACGTCGATATGTTCCCTGCTCAAGCGACCAAGCACGCTGAGCGTATCCCGGCAAAAGGCGATTGGTGACTGCGTCGAAATGGTGAACGACGCTGATGACTGGGGGAGTCTCTCAAGAACCTCTTTGTTCCCCGCAAATGACAGGTACAGAATCCTTGCGTGCGGGTATGTAGACCTGAGCAAACTCAGAAATGGTGTGGAAAGCAGAATACTGCCGAGGCCGAAGAATTTTATCACAAGGAATGTTTGCGTTCTTCGTTCTGTTCTTTTAAACCCTGGTATGTGCGCAAGCAGTCCGGTACACCAGCACAAAGGAACCCCAAGAAAGCGATCCACCCGCCGCATCACAGTTACGTTCATGCGACAGTATCGGCCTTTCTCTTCAGGACAATGACGTAATGGTCACCAATCCTATTAAACGGCCAGGTCTTGCAGAGGAGATCATCCAGTTTTTCGAACACAATGAGTGATCGTCCGAGAATATTGTTGATCCTGTTTGATGATGGCGGAGGCGTGAAAATATTCAAGCCGACCGTTTGCGTGTGTACAAAATGCGCCGAAAACACTTCTCGCACACGTCCTGGTGAATAGTACCACGTACGTACACGTTCTCCGTGCAGCATCGCAAGACATCCTTCAGGATGTGACCGGCGAAAAGCACTCTTGGTGTTGCCACGGATCAGGAACGCCAGAGTTTCCAGCAGTGTGCAGTCCGGCATGACTCCAAGAATGGCGTAGCCGCCAGGACGAACGAGCGAAGCCAAGGAACCGGCTATGGAGGCAATATCCCGCGTACAGTTCATTCCCCCCATATTTGAGAACACGCCATCATAGAGGCGGCCTCCTGCCAGGCTCATGAGTTGATCGAACGCAAGGATATCTGTCGAGACAGCGGCTGCAACGTCATGCACCCGAACTTTCTCACGCGTCATCTCGATCATCTGTGGTGAGAGATCGGTTGCGTGGACATTGATCCCATGCCGCGCAAGAAAGACGGCGTCGGTACCGGTACCACAATTGAGTTCAAGAATACTGTTGCCGGGAGAAAAATACTGAAGGAGGATCTCACCAACTACTTTGCGGAGACGCCGGGCAGCAGGGGTTGCATCAAACTCATCGTCGTATGTCAGCGCGGACTTGTCGAATGCCCTCCGCGCTGCATCAAGTTCCACAGGCAATGTGTTCCGCATTGCTATGTCCGTGAGCTCTTTGTCACATGCATGCCGATGCGGGCGAGTTTGGACTTTGCGAACGCACCGACGACAGAACGCATGGGACGTGTACCGTTCGACATCATTTTGTGCAGAGCGACTTCGTTCACAAGATGGCGGGTCGCAAACCAATAGAACCGGTCGGAATGGCGGCCGGAGAAATTCAGTGTGCGGTCAGTAATGTTCTCCCACGTGTCGGGAACGATAAGGTGATCCTTGACCTCGTTGTACATCGTTGTTCCCTTAATCGGATAGGCAAGCGTCGTCAGATATGTATCCGGATTGGTTTCCTTCAGATGATCAATCGTTGCATCTATGTCAGGAATTTCCTCGCCCGGATAACCAAGCATTACAAAAAGCCCTGCCTGGATACCGTATTTCTGGGCCAAACCAGTAATATTCCGAATTTGATCCACAGTCACCCGGCGCTGCATGGCATCAAGGACGCGCTGTGATCCACTCTCAGAACCGTACCATATGCGGAAAGACCCCAAGTCTGCCATTTTCTGCAGGATGTCTTCGTTCAGTCGGTCTGCCCTGGAGATACACTCGAAGGGAATTCTGAGATTCCTTCTTTTCATCTCGTCATAAAACTGATAGAACCATCGATGATTAATGGTGAATACGTCGTCAGCAAACCAGAGCATATCGGGCGCATATTCCGCTAGAAGCATCTCGATTTCATCCACGACATTCTTCGCTGAACGACGGCGATGTGTATCTCCGAAGACCGAACGGCTGCACCACGTGCACGTGAATGGACAGCCCCTCGCACAAATGAGTGACACGGAGCCCATCCCGTGATGGGTGCGCCACGTATCAACGTACTTTCTCATGTCGACGGCATGACGGTCGGGATTGGGGAGAAGATCGAGATCAGCAATAAGCTCACGTTCAGGTGTTCGAACAATTTCGCCGGTGGTCTCACGATAAATTATACCGTTAACGTGTGCCATCCCGTGGGGGCCGTGCTTGGCAATACAGGGAATAACTTCCTCAAGCGTCAACTCTCCTTCACCAATTACCCCGACATCAGCTCCGTGTTTGATAAACTCTTCACCGTAGAAAGGTATTTCCGGACCGCCGACAATAACAATGCATCCCCTGCTTTTGCAGTATCTAATCAACTCCAGGGCATTGAGTTTGGTCATAAGATTGACATAGATCCCGACCAGAGAAGGGCGATGGGTATCAATGTGCGAACGGAATTCCTGCTTCGTCTTGAAGGTCGAATCAAAAACTTCGACAGAAAAGCCCTTGGATTTCAAGTAGGCGGAGATGTACAGAATGCCGAGAGTGGGATACGGCTTCATGATCCGTTTCTCGTTCTCGTCCTCCTGCAGAAAATATCCGTGTGTAAGGAGAATGTCCAATGGATAACAATCAATAATGAATGGAGGAAACTCTTCTACGTTTGGCGTTACGTCGTTTTGGATGGAGGAATGTCCCAACTTTTCCGGCAGACATCAACGGATATCGTACTCGTCATTCAATTGCATGAGGCCGTTCGGACGCATGAAATTGCACAATCAGCCACCGGCCATCGCGACGTTCCATTCCACCGGACGTGTATATGCTGGTAAGGTCGACACCCGAAGCCGATGTCATCCGCAAGATCGTTTCCTGGGAAAACCACCCAGTCATCGCATCATCTGATAGCTTGATAATCTGGTTGCGCGTTTCGACATGTACGCTGTCGGACTTGATCGCGCGTGCTTCATGTGCCGTCTTCAATGCGTCCCATCCCACGAATCGCCCTTGCGAATAAAAACAGACAATATCTCCATCGTGTGCCATGATTGCAGCAAGCGAATCACTGGTCCTCGCATTCATGGCAATTGAGAGTTTATCAATGACAAGAAGGGCCTTTTGAACTTCATCATCCCGGTCAATGTGCTCTCCGCAGCCGAGGAAGGGGAACAGGGCCCACACGACAATACCACTTTTCTTGATCATGGTTCGGAGGTTATTTTTGGTTTTCACGGGCGATTAATTCATTCTCGAGTTTCGGAAGTGTCACAAGGTGATAGGCACCGGCAGCGATACGACGAAGGTTGCCCGGCCCCAAACTCCATGGCTTCATCAAGCCCTGTTTCAACATTTCTGCACTTTGTGCGATGCGAAACTGTTTGTGCGTTACTTTGTGAAGGATACGGTAGAAGTCCGCAGAGTACGTTCCGGCAAACATCATGGCCAGATCCTCGCTGTCTGTCCAGTTATGCTTGTCACCCATTTGCGACCGTACATTCTCGTAGAACTTTGTCCCTGGCAGAGGATAGGAAACAGACACTCCAATGTCATCAGGGAGACATTCTTTTACCATTGTCAATGTCCGCTCGATATCTTCCCGGGTCTCTCCGGGATATCCGTATTGCAGAAAAAACCCGACGCGAATATCCGCATCTTTCAGTTTACGCGACGCTTCGTAGATCTGTTCAACAGTTGTTCCTTTTTCCATTGCATCGAGGATTTTCTGTGACCCCGATTCTGCTCCCACCCAAACTGTCTTACACCCTGACTTGGCTAAATTACGAATTGCGTCTTCTTTGAGCAGGAGATCAACACGTGACAGGCATTTGAATGGAATCACCGCGTCAGCGCGCAGCACCTCGTCATTGAACGCGGCCACCCATCCCGGCTTCAGTCCAAAGATGTCATCGCAGAACCAGAGGTGATCGGGCCTGATTGTTTCCTTTATCCATTTCATCTCTTGCACAACGTTCTGAGGTGATCGTGTGTTATACACCTGGCCATAGACAGGTTTTGCACACCAGTTACAGTGATACGGGCACCCGCGTGTTGTGACCATGTTGACTGAATAATATCCATGATGGGTTGTCCACGCGGATCGATAGCGATCAACATCCACGAGATCCCATGACGGGAAAGCGAGTGTGTCAAGGTCCTTCACCACCGGTCGGTCGGGATTACGGACAGTGTTCTGACCTGTGCGGTATGCAAGACCCTTGATAGTGCTGATGTCGCCTTCATTCTTAAAGAGGGCGCTCAATAGTTCGAGAAGAGTTTGTTCACCTTCCCCACAAATCACAAACTCAACTCCATGAGCAAAATAGCTTTCAAGATGGTCTATTGGATCCGAGCCATGAACGATAACAGTTGCGCCGTGTTTTCTTGCGTGCTGTGCCATTCGAAATGATGCCTCACGCATGCGCGTAAGGCACATTTTTGTCAGATAATTAAAATCATCATCATAAATTACCACTACTTTCGGGTGGTGTTCATTCAAGAAGGGAAGTATGTCATCCTCATGTGTGGCGAGCATACTGTCAAAAAAAGCGAGGGAATATCCAGCATTACGTGCTGCACTTGCCGCATAGAGCGTTCCAAGAGGCGCGTAGGGCATCATTGCCCTGAATTCCTTCTGATCGAAGGAAAGAAAATAGGAATGGGTAAGAAGAATATCGGTCACTGGAACTCGCTTGGGCTATTGCTTCGGCTTGAATGTCACCACGGGTACAATCCAGCACGGGTTTCTAGTCTGCAACCCCTGCATCCCTGAGTTTTTGAGCATAGACTGCAAGAATCTTCTCTTCAAAATTGCCCACGTATGCACGTGATTCCTGCTTCGTGCAACGGAAAAGCCGTTCACGCGTTTGTTCGTCAAACTCCGGATAACGCCGCGCCCAGGTTTGCTTCATTTTTCTGAGGAGATAGGTGTCGAGGCGGTCAGAAGGAAGAAAGCGGAAAGGGAATTCCAGTATTCGTTGGATGACACTTGGCCTCTCGTGGGTCTTTGGCAGCGTAACATCCCCGATGTCAAAGTTCGGGAAAAATGATCTGATCCATTGGTTCGCTTGAACATACTCGTGAAACATGCGTTCATTGCACAGTGGCTTGAGTGTGGCAATCTCAGTGGCGAGAAACACACTCCGGGAATCAAGCTCAAGCTGGTCCGATGTCGTGAAGTAGTTCAAACAAAAGTATTTCTTGCTGTTCAACAAGAACGTTTTCTTGAAAAGGATGAGCAGCGTCCGGGCGATCCAGAGACGTTGCGGTTCAGTGACAATAAAGAAATCAATGTCACTGTGACGATTCGTGACGTTCTTTGAGAGATCGCCAGAAACGAATATCGCACGAACAAAAGGAAATCTGCGGATGATATGCATGGAAATCCTGGCCCGGCGCCACATCTTACGTGCGTGCAACTCCTTTGCTTTTCGCTGATCAACGATTGCGGGACTCTTCCCCTTGACAAAATAATAGCCATCGTGCGAGAGGATTGCGTCCGAGATGGAAGGATCTTGCAGGCAGGCGAAGAACTCTTCAAAGGACATTGAGTTAACAGGAAGAAACGCGAATAATTCCCTGGCGGTCAAGGGGTGATGCCAGATATCGTAGTAGAGTAAGGTTTTGAGAATTTCAGTCTGTAAGGGTTTCATATCCGAGGAATGGGTCGTTGGAGGCCCGACTGTGCCCTACGCCAGTTTAGAAAAGGCGCTCCGCAATAAATATGTGAAGATTCCAGTGGATTCGCAAGGCAACGAGGTTGTGAATCAGGGTGGTAATCAGTATATTTTCAACCATTGAATAACGACATCGAATGACCAAACGCTCCCTGAATCCTCTCCGCATCGTAAACAGCCGCAAACTCCGCATAGTTGCATTGTCACTTATCGGTCTCTTTCTCCTTATGAATTACGTTGTGCTTCCGTTGTACGTAAATCAGGGAGACACCTTGCCAGTACCCAACGTCATAGGATTGAAGACTCTCGATGCGAAATACACACTCGATTCGTTGGGTTTTGAGTCTGTGGAAGCGGATACCCGTCCGGATCCGCGGGCCCCGGTCGGTACGGTTGTCTCGCAAAACCCTCCAGCAGACGCTATCGTGAAGAAGGGGAGAAGAGTGTATCTGACCATCAGCGGCGGCGAAGTACTTGTGAGTGTCCCAAAGCTCCGCGGACTCTCGATGCGGGATTCGAGGTTTACATTGGAACGGAGCGGACTCCAACTTGGGGATGTCGCGTACGCGACATCCGAAACATATCCCCAAAATACCATCATTGCTCAATCAGTGTCACCCGGGAACAAGGTGTCGCGGGGTACCCGCGTTAACGTCACAGCCAGCCGGGGAGCAGTGGTCATGGATCTTGTTGTGCCAGACCTGACGGGTCGCACGCTGAGCGAATCAGAGAAGATTCTGGCAGCCCGGGGCTTGAAGATTGGCAACATCACGTATCAACCGAGTTTTGATCTTCTTCCGAATACGGTTGTTGACCAATTTCCCCGTGGAGGTGAGTCGGTTTCCGGAGGTCAAGCCGTTGACGTGTTTGTTGTGGGAACGGGCAAGCCGAAGGAAGAGATCCAGGTCCCCAAAAACTAACAGTGCAAAGGCAGAATGGTAAAGATAGCGCCCTCCATTCTTTCGAGCGATTTTAGCGATCTCAAAACACAGATTGGTCTTGCAGAACAGGGTGGTGCAGACTGGCTGCATCTTGACGTGATGGATGGTCATTTCGTCCCGAACATCACTTTCGGCCCGCCGCTCATCCGATCCATCCGCAAACTCACGAAGTTGCCTTTTGACACCCATCTGATGATCGAGAATCCGGACATCTATCTCGAAGCGTTCCGTACCGCCGGTGCTGACCACATCACGGTACATGTCGAGGCATGTACCCATTTGCATCGGACAGTGAGCCGGATTAAAGAACTCGGTGCCAGGGCAGGTGTATGCATTAACCCCGCAACGCCTGTGTCCGCGCTTTCCAACATCATTAATGATGTTGACCTTATTCTGATCATGTCAGTCAATCCCGGGTTTGGCGGACAGTCGTTCATCCCTGACTCGATTCAGAAGCTTGTCGACACTGCGGACTTGATCAAACAGAAAAATCCGGGCATTTTTTTAGAAGTGGATGGGGGAATTGATGCTAACATAGCCCAACGCGTTGTGCAAGCAGGGGCGAACGTTCTGGTGGCAGGGAATGCCATCTTCGGCACCAGTAATATTCCCGATGCCATCAAGCGCCTCAGGCAGAAATCAACGTAGTAAGTGTACATGCGACAGACCGAGAAAGGGAGCCATAATTCTGGCTCTTTTTTTTTGCCTTCTTTAGAACTCTTGACTATTCTCATATCGTTCCTTATATTTGAAGGTATATTTCTGGTCACACCTAAATAACTTAAGTGGATATATCAATTCACCTTTGACGAATAGGTGACACCTCCGATGCTTGACGATATTGATTCGAAATTGATCGACATACTTCAAAGAAAAGGACGAACCAAGCGAAATGATCTCGCCGAGGCAGTCGGTCTATCGCTTCCTTCCATCAGTGAGCGTCTCAGAAAACTTGAAGAGGCCGGCATTGTTACTGGCTACCACGCGAGTGTTGACGCGCGCAAACTTGGCAAGGATATTACCGCGTTTATCTTTGTTGCAGTAGATTCCTCCAAGCACTATCACCAATTCCTTGAACATGCGGCTTCGGTCGATGATATTCTGGAGTGCCACGCCATTACCGGAGAGGGTTCGCACATTTTAAAGATTCGTACGAACAACACAAGCTCGCTGGAAAAATTGTTGGCGAAGATTCAGGCCTGGCCGGGAGTAATTGGTACGAGAACGAACCTCGTTCTCTCGACTTCCAAGGAGTCCATGCGGATCAGAATCGACCCCAAGAAATGAATAGAACCGTCGTTTTCAATAACACATCACCAACCATAGGATAGCTCAATGGCAAAAAAAGTTGATGCGTCAATTGCAAGGGTCTTCAAGATCATCAAGGATGAACGTGTTAAAATGGTAGATTTGAAGTTCATCGACTTGCCCGGTATCTGGCAACACGTCACTGTCCCGGTCCATCGTCTGACCGAGGACTCCTTTGAGGAGGGCTTTGGGTTTGATGGCTCATCTATTCGTGGATTCAAGGCAATCAATGAGAGCGACATGCTGATGATTCCGGATCCCGGGACTGCATTCATTGATCCGTTCATTGAACTGAAGACTATCAGCTTCATCTGCGACGTGACCGACCCGTTGACCAAGGAACCATTCAGTAGAAGCGCCCGGGGGATTGCTGAAAAAGCAGAAAAGTACCTGCAGTCGACGGGAATTGCCGACACAGCTTTCATGGGCGCAGAAGCAGAATTTTTTATTTTCGACGATGTGCGTTTCGATACGAATGGCAACAACAGCTACTATCATGTTGACTCCATCGAAGGCCGCTGGAACTCCGGCCGGGATGAAATGCCCAATCTCGGATACAAGCCCCGCTACAAGGAGGGATACTATCCTGTTCCGCCAACGGATCACCTCATGGACATTCGCAATGAAATGGTCCAGAAGATGATGGAAGCGGGATTGGACGTCGAAACACAACACCACGAAGTTGCGAGCGGCGGGCAGGCGGAGATTGATCTCAAGTTTCAGTCGCTCCTGAAACACGCAGACGATATGATGCTCTTCAAGTACATTATTAAGAACACGGCCAAGCTCCGGGGCCGATCAGCGACATTCATGCCAAAACCTATCTTTGGCGACAACGGGTCGGGAATGCATGTTCACCAGAGTCTTTGGAAGAATGGCAAACCGCTTTTCTATGGAAACGGCTATGCAAACCTCAGCGAGATGGCCCTGTATTACATCGGCGGTCTGTTGAAGCACGCGCCTGCACTGTGTGCCATCACTAATCCAACAACAAATTCGTACAAGCGCCTCGTGCCGGGCTTTGAAGCGCCCGTTAATCTTGCATACTCTCAACGCAACAGGAGTGCTTCGGTGCGCATTCCCATGTACTCGTCGAGCCCGAAGTCGAAGCGCATCGAGTTCCGTTGCCCTGATGCTTCCGGAAATCCGTATCTCCAATTTTCGGCAATGCTGCTCGCCGGTCTTGATGGTATCATCAATAAGATCGACCCCGGAGAGCCGCTAGACAAGGATATTTACGACTTAAAACCCGAGGAACTCAAGCATGTTCCATCGACCCCCGGTTCGCTTGAAGAATCCCTCAAGGCATTGGAACGGGACCATGACTTCCTTCTTCGGGGAGATGTGTTCAGCGAGGATGTAATTGAAACGTGGATCACTTACAAGATGGACAAGGAAGTGAAGGCCATGGCGCTCCGTCCTCATCCGTACGAGTTCGGGCTGTACTACGACGTTTAGCAAGGGGTAATCTCACGCGACGTCCTGCTTTGCAACGTGTCGAGGCAGGGCGTTTTCTTTTTTAGATCTGACACTGCTTGTATTTGCGAGTCAGAATCCCTATTTTCACGCCATGCTTTTCGAGCGCATCCTCTACACATCTTCCAATCGCACGGCAACCATCACACTGAATCGTCCGGAGAAGCGCAACGCGCTGGATGATTTAATGGTCAGGGAACTCCATACCGCCTTCTCCATGGCAGGACGAGACCAAAGCGTCAAAGTGATCATGCTTCAGGGGGCCGGTACATCATTTTGTGCCGGCGCAGATCTTGCGTACCTGGGGAAGATCTCGCAGTACGATCTTGAACAAAACAAGACAGATTCGCAGCAGCTCGCCTCGCTCTTCCGTCTCATCTATGAAATCCGCAAACCGGTCATTGCTGTGGTCAATGGTCCGGCGCTTGCAGGAGGTTGCGGGATTGCCAGTGTGTGCGACATTATCATCGCATCGCAAGAGCAAGCAACATTCGGCTACACAGAGGTGAGGATCGGATTCATTCCTGCAATTGTCATGATCTTCCTGGTAAAAAGAATCGGTGAAGGAAAAGCGCGCGAGCTGATCTTGCGAGGGAACATTATCAACGCAATTGAAGCACAGAAACTTGGGTTGGTGAATATCGTCGTACCGCAGGTCGAACTTGCTGCAACATCGCTTACAATTGTCAATGAATTGCTGACACAGAATAGTCTCTCGTCAATGGGCTTATGCAAGGAAATGCTCTCCAAACTTCACGGGTTGAATTTGCTCGATGCACTCGATTACGCGGCGAATATGAACGCCGCGGCAAGAATGACATCCGAGTGTAAGCAAGGGATACACGCCTTCCTCAACAAGGAGAAGATTCAATGGTGATGTACCATGAATCTCATTGACACTATCCGCAGCGTCCCTGATTTTCCGAAGAAGGGGATTGTCTTCCGGGACATCACCACTCTGCTCAAGAACCCCAAGGCACTCTCCGAAGCAGCGGAGCTTCTCACCACTCATGCAAGAGAATGCGACGTACAGGTTGTCGCCGGCATTGAATCACGCGGGTTCATTCTCGGAGGAATCCTTGCCCAGAAACTTGGCGTCGGATTTGTCCCGATCAGAAAGCCCGGTAAACTGCCGGCGGAAACACTCCGGCAGGATTACGCGCTTGAATACGGTACCGATGCCATTGAAATCCACCGTGATGCAATCACGCCCGGGACACGGGTATTGCTCCACGACGACCTGCTCGCCACGGGTGGAACGATGGGTGCGGCATGCAAACTCGTGGAAGCACTGGGCGGGAAGATTGCGTGCATATCATTTCTCATAGAACTTACGTTCCTGAATGGACGAGCTGCCCTTGGCAATCATGCTGTCCACTCGCTCATCCAATATCACACCGAGTAACTCCAGGCTCCTTTGATTCTTTCGATTCGGACTCGGGGACTCCGTGCGGTGTTGGATAGAGAAGTGGCTTCCAGAAAGGATCTCCTGATCAACCCAACCCTTGGATATCTGATTGCTATCGTAGCTCTGGCTCTTGTTGGCGTGGTGATTGAAGAAAAGTCCGGACTCCTGGACGTGGGGGAGATCGCACCGACTTTCTCCGGGCGACTACATGACGGTCGGGAATTGCGACTTTCGGAATTCGCCGGAAGGAGCAATGTCGTACTGTTCTTCTATCCCAGAGATTTCACTGCCGGCTGTACAGCGCAGGTATGCGCCTTCCGTGACAACTTCTCTTTGATTCGAAGTCTGGAT
Organism: uncultured Chitinophagales bacterium; assembly: GCA_964538485.1. GTDB lineage: Bacteria > Bacteroidota > Ignavibacteria > UBA10030 > UBA6906 > JBJXHC01. Next base: position 19,609 of record CAZIHJ010000027.1, read on the forward strand.
GCCATTGTCATCGGGATCAGCGCAGACTCGGAAGAATCACATAGACTGTTCATCAACAATCACACACTCCCTTTTCTCCTCATTGCCGACACCAACCATGCAATTGCCCGGGCATACGGAATCTTGCGACTTGGAGGATTGCTTCCCCCGAAGAGAGTGACATATCTTTTGGATAGAAAGGGTGTGATCCGCATGATCTCTCACCGCGAAGTTCTGATAGAACACCACGTGCGGGAGGTCATAGCGGCCTTGGAAGAATTGTCCACCCGTCAGGCGGATTGAGGGATGTAGAGGGTGGGACCGTGAAGGTTCAATATGTCCTGGCAGTGGTCGCGAGCCGAGAGAAGATACAGCGTGGCGATCTTGACGCTCATAGCAACGTGGACCTCTTCACCGGTGAGGTTCCAAAAAAACTCACGACCGAGCTTCCACGGTGGCTCAAAGCCTGAGTAATTCTCCATGCTTTTTCTGTAGGCAAGGAAGCGATCCGCAATGACAGTTTCCCATTCGGCACGCTCGATGACGTTTGCTCCCTGTTCTTCGAGGTGATTCAGGAATTCAGCACGCATGCCGGCCCCAATCAATGTCCCTACTCTCGGTGTTGCCGAACGCTCAATTGCCAGCACTGCTGCAAACATAAGTGCAACAACGACCTCTCCGCGATATTGTTCGTGCAACATCTCGGGAGTGAGGTCAAGACTCCGCATCAAATTATCAACCGACAACTTTTCATCGGACCCTACTCCGGTACGAATGCTCTCGTACAAAAGCGCTCCAAGATCTTCTGGTCGCTTGTTTTTTGTGAAGAACTTCATGTTGTATTCCGGTTAGTTCTTGCCTAAGATACAGATTGACGTGATTTCTTCCAACCGGAGGACTCAATGAAGGCTCCCCTCATCTCGAAAAAGGGGAATATTCATTGCTTCAATCCCTGGAAATTGATAACTTGTTAACCAATTGATTTACCGTGGCTTGTGGAGTTAGGACAATGGATTTTGTCGGTTCGCCGAGACCAACATTAGGCGTGGAAATAGAACTGCAGCTGATTGATCCGGAAACCCGTGATCTTTGCCCACTTTCTGTTCAGCTCCTCAGCGAGTGCTCCAAGCGGCAGATTGGACACGTAAAAGCGGAGATCACGCAATCCATGATCGAGATCGATACGGCGATTTGTGAGGACGTGAAGGAATGTCGACAGAGTCTCGAGGCAACAATTAACGCCCTTCGCCCGATTGTCAAGCAATTGGGCATCGAGTTGTGTGTCTCCGGCACGCACCCTTTTCAACGTTGGACAGAACGGAAAATCTATCCGACTGAACGTTACATTTACTTGCTTGACAAGTTCAAATGGCTCGCTCGCAGGCTTACGGTGTATGGTGTCCACGTCCACGTGGGTGTGGAAAGCGGGGAACGCGCAATCGCAATATCCAATGCACTGATTCGTTATCTCCCCCATATGCTTGCGCTTTCCGCCAGCTCTCCGTATTGGGAGAGTGTGGATACTGGAATGCACTCCTGCCGTGCCGGTGTTATGGAGTCATTTCCGATCTCCGGCTTGCCATATTACTTTCCGAGTTGGAGCGAGTTTGAGAACTACTGTGAAGTGTTGACTCGTTCAACCGCAATTACGTCGCTAAAGGATCTGTACTGGTTTATCCGACCAAACCCTACCTTCGGAACGCTGGAATTCAGGATTTGCGATGGAATGCCGACGCTCACGGAAACAATGGCCCTTGTTGCATTTATCCAAACACTTGTTGTTTGGGTAGACAGAGGCCTTGCTGATGGCTCCCGTTCGAAAGCAATCCAAATGCAACGGTACTGGATTGCACCGGAAAATCAGTGGGTGGCAGCGCGGGACGGGCTTGAGGCCATGGTAATCATCAACGACGATGGCGAGAGACGCCGACTTGGCGACGATGTGCTGAATCTTCTCGACAAAATTGCGCCGGTGGCGCGTTCGCTCAACAACGCACAGGAACTGGAATACCTCAAGCAGATAATCAAAAATGGCTCCAGTGCATCACGTCAACGCCGTGTGTACCAGGAGAAACAGAACTTACAGGATGTGGTGGATTCGCTGGTCAATGAATTTAACACGGATGTCCCTATGCAAACGGTCTAACGGATGATCACGTGTACTGTTTGTGATACGCCAAACGACGATCTTGCTCTGCGTTGCAGCAACTGCAAAAGCTATCTTCAAGGTAAAATAGATACGTTGGATCTGTTTTCTTCCATGTGGGGTATTGTTGAATCACCACACAGAACATTGAAGCGTGTGGTTCTTTCGCAACATAAGAACTATGTGTTGCTGCTCAGTTCGTTGTTCGGTATCAGCCTGGTGTATGCTGCCCTGTGGTACAAGAGTGCTGCGAACAGCGGCGAAGGTTTGCTGTCGTTATTGGGACTCGGTCTCGTCCTGGGTATTCCAGGCGGGATACTCTTTCTCGCAGTATCTGCGTTTATTACGGTAGTCATTTCGCGGAAGCTGGCAGGGAAGGCGACATTCAAAACGGTTTTTGCCATTTCAGCGTATGCTACCATACCGGTTGCATATGCCCTTGTCTTTGTTTTTCCGGTTATGATGGCAGTGTTCGGGGTGAGTTTCTTTTCTTCGAATCCACATCCCATGGTCGTGAACCCTATTGCCTATGTTATTTTGTTGGGCCTCGATGGGTTGGCGTGGCTCTGGACGTTGTTGCTTCTTATGGAAGGGTTGAGCATTGCAAACTCGTTCTCACGAATGAAGGGAGGCATTGCAGGAATTGGGATCCTTGGCGTTGCCGGCGTCGGATTCCTTGGACTGAGTCTTCTATGACACCGGCACTGAGTATTGAGGATTTTGAACTGATCGCTCAAGAAGCGTTTGATGCACTGCCGCAAACGATTCAATCGACTGTCGAGAATGTGCACATTGTCGTCGAAGAAATTCCTTCGGACGAAGTTGTCTCGCGTATGAAACTTTCAAGCAACAGGACTCTGCTCGGCCTGTACGAGGGGATACCCCTGACGAATCGTGGAACATTTTACGGGACGTCACCTGTTGTTCCTGACAAGATAACGCTTTTCAAACGGAACATTGAGTTGCATGCACAGAGTGAGACAGAGATTCGGAAAAAGATACAGGATGTTCTGATTCACGAAATCGCACATCATTACGGGATGAATGAGGAGCAGGTGCGTAACGCAGGTTACTAATTGACCATTTTCCATCATGGAAAGGATTGAATCGTAATGCCAAGAGTCATGTTCAGTATCTCCTACAGCATAAAACCCGAATCCAGGGCACAATATCTCGGATTCGCCCATGAGATCAAGGAACACTACAAAGCCCAAGGGAAGAACTATTCCGTCTTTGAAGGCAAAGGAAAGAAGAACCAATTTACAGAGGTGTTTATTACCGGAAGCGTTGAGGAGTTCGATGCGCTTGAAGACAACCAGGACGAACGAACCGAGTCGCTGGTGAGCAAGATTGAAGAATGCATCGATGATAACGGCATGAAGTACTCCACGCTTGTTGAAGCCGACGTCTGACCATAATAGTATTATGACGCTGAAAAGAAAAATAGACCCGATTGCACAGTTCATGCAGGAACATGATGACGCTCTCGTGCAACTTGCTTCATTGAACAAGTACTCGAAGGCCATTGTAGAGAACGGCTACTCAACCCAGGCATATGAACGTATTCTCTCAGCAGTGGAATTTATCGAGGATGAGGTAAGTGTGCACAACAAGAGTGAGGAGGAGGCCCTCTTTCCAGTGCTCGAGCGGTATGTGGAAGGACCGACGAGACTCATGCGACAAGACCACAAAATACTGAAAAAGGAGTTTGGTCGTCTCCGCAGGGCGGTCAACAAGGTGGGCACGCGTCAGAAGGATCGGCGTGCAGCTGAGGAGCTTGCGCAAATCTCCAAGTCTATCGTGCAACTCTTCGTCAACCATATTCATAAAGAAAATCATATCCTGTTTCCCCTTGTACAAAAATTCCTGACGAAGGATGCTCTTCGTGAGGTCGCGCGAAGAATGTTGTAGGCCTCTCCATGAGTCGCTCTTTTCGCATCAACATCCCGTCCTGCAGTACTCTCATTCTCCTGTTCCTTGTTTCTGCCTGGGGTTGTGCGCAGGAAAAGGAACATCCTGTTGGAGTGTATGTCACAAACAGCGGCGAACGGTTCAAGGTTGAAACCGTTGCAGAAAACCTCCAGGTCCCATGGTCCCTCGCGTTCGTGGACGGAGACCTGTACTTTACAGAGCGCAAGGGACAATTGAACGTGTTGCGCAAGGGTGCACGACAGCATGAACTCGTCGGAACTATCGCGGGGGTCCACAGTGCTGGAGAAGGTGGACTCATGGGTTTGACAATACACCCTCAGTTCTCTTCCAATGCATTTATCTACCTGAGTCATACGTATCTTGATGACCATGAAAGGACTCGAAACAAGGTTGTGCGATACACCTTGGCAGAAAGAAGTCTAACCAATCCTCGAGTGATTATTGATGGATTGCCTGGTGCCGGTGTGCATAACGGGTGTCGTATCAAATTTGGCCCTGATAAGAAGCTGTATATTACAACTGGCGATGCTGCTCAACGCGTGATCGCGCAAGACTCAACCATCCTCGGTGGCAAAGTCCTTCGTCTAAACGACGATGGGTCGATTCCCGCGGACAATCCTTTTCCCGGATCTCCGATTTTTTCGCTTGGTCACCGAAACCCTCAAGGTATTGACTGGCAACCAAATTCAAAGTTGACGTTTACAGCGGAACACGGACCCTCCGGGTTTGATGGACCCGGGGGTGGAGACGAGGTGAATATCACCGAATCCGGCAAGAACTACGGATGGCCTGTTGTTCACCATCAGCAAAAAGCCCCCGGTATGGAATCCCCCTTGCTGGAATTTACGCCGGCTGTAGCACCCGGAGGAATGGCGTTCGGTTCAAACAATGTGCTCCCGAGCTTCAATGGCAACTTGTTTGTGGCCACCCTCAGGGGTGAGCATCTTCTCCGAATTGTGTTTAAGGAAGACAATCTTCGTGAGGTATCACATACCGAGCGATTACTCGAAGACGTCTATGGGCGTCTGCGCGATGTAGTACAAGGACCTGATGGGTATATTTATTTTTGCACAAGCAACCGTGATGGTCGTGGATCACCTGCCGCCGCGGATGATCGGATACTCCGAATTACAGTGATAGAATAATTTGCAGGTGTGGCAATATAATCCATTGTTGAGTAATGAGATCGAATATCTAAGATGATATCAAATCTATCTTTTCCCCAGTTAAGGTCTTTGCTACACTCCGTGTTCCATCTACGGCCAGATGAGCGTTGGCTGACGATAATGGTTGACCTGCCCGATTCACGGATCCCCGATTCTCCCGTTTGGAGAGAGCGGAGAACCATTGCTGGTGAGTGGTTTCATACCCTCATTTCCCATGTTGACGAGATCCCATTCTCATCGATCGTGTTCTGTGTCTATCCAAATGCCGGCACCAACAATGGTAACCTTCCGGACATGTCCGTCGTAGCCGACAACATTCCTGAATTTTCACTTTTACCAAACGGAAGGCCAGAACGGATTTCCACCGTCCTGGCTCAATCCAGTGTTGTCATTGCCCCGACTGAGTTGTCTGCCACTGCTCCTCTGAAAATGTTGGCCCGTGAGTACCAATTCCGGGGGGCTACGATGCCCGGGTTTCTCCGTAATATGATTCCGACTCTTTCGCTGGACTACGAGAGTATCAATGCGAGAGTCATGGAATTCAAGCTCAGGATGGACAGGGCAGAAGGTGTGCGAATCGTTTTGCAAACGGACAACAAGGACTACGAGGCCTTTTTTGACTTGCGATATCGCAGCGGACACGCGAGTGGGGGACTCATGAGGGAGCCGGGCATGGTGGGTAATCTTCCATCTGGTGAGGCGTATATCGTTCCTTACGAGGGTGAACGAGCCGGAGAACCCAGCAGGACGTCGGGAGAACTTCCCGTCCAATTTGGTGATGAGGTTGTTGTGTACGGGATTGAATCGAACCGCGCGACGAATGTGCTTACTCGAGGCGGTGCATCAGAAACTGAGCAACGCAAGCTTGCCGAGGAACCTGCATACGGGAATATCGCTGAGATTGGCATTGGAGTTCTTGGTGAGTGGGGGATACAGGCAGTCGGGAGCACGCTACTCGACGAAAAACTTGGCCTGCACATTGCGTTCGGACGAAGTGAGCACTTTGGAGGAATAACAAGTCCTTCATCCTTCAAAGATCCAATGAAGGTGGTTCACATCGATCGTGTGTATGTGCCGTCAGTCCAGCCAAAAATACAAGTCAGGTTGGTTCAATTCGAATATCCTGAGGGTAAGGAAACCATCATCGCTAATGGCAAGTACGTTGTGTAGATGAAACGTTCGTTATCTTATGATTTATGAGTATATTATACCTGAATTCCTGAATAGAAACCGAGTATGAGACTGTTACAACTCAAACAGCTCAATGCCAAGGAGATTCTCCTGCGCTGGGATGATGAACACGAAGGTTCGGTACCGGTCGCGGTATTAAGAGATTTTTGTCCTTGCGCTGAGTGCAAAGGGGAGACGGTTCTCTTCCAAACCTACGTTCCTCCTTCACCGAACAGGGAAACTCCGGGGCGTTATCACCTGAAGGGTGTTGCCTCAATCGGAAACTATGCCATGAAGTTTTCCTGGGGCGATGGACATGATTTGGGTTTGTATACGTGGGAGCTACTCCGGTCTTTGTGCGGATGTTCTGAGTGCATATCCAGACGTGAAATAACCAGAGCAATGTGAGGATGATGCACACCACGGCACTCGAGAGGGCTCTACAGTCGTTTCCCTACGGGTTATATGTTGTTGGATCAACAAAGGACGCAACGATCCGAACGATCGTTGTCAATTGGGCAACGCAGGTATCCTTTTACCCTCCACTTGTTGCCATTGCCATCGAGGATGATTCCCAAATGCGAGACCTCATTCAACAATCAGGGATATTCTCGCTCAATGTGCTCCCAACGGGAAGTACGGAAACCGCCAGAGCATTCATGAAAGCCACGGCGCCAGAAGGTAACACTGTGAACGGACATGAATTCCGCTTGTCGTCACATGGTGCCCCTTTTCTCAACGGAGCCAGCGTTTCCATAGAATGCAAGGTAGTGAACTCGTTTCCAACCGGAGATCACATCACGTTCATTGGCGAAGTCGTTGAAGCGGTAACGCACAAGGACGGAGACGCATTGACTCTGAAAGAAACAGGGTGGAGGTATCAACGTCCGGCGAAAAAGAAAATAACATGAGGTGGATAAATGGCAGCAATTGACACATTTCATTTCTTCAACGCGAGTATTTCCGACAAAGACCGGCAGCATATTCATGATCTTTTGAAAACAGAATCGTCGGAATTGCTTGCTGCGAGGAGTGAAGATGCACGGATACGCATCGTTGAAGGGTATATGCAACAGGTACGTAGTCTGCTTGGCAGGTTCAAATAATTCATAATTGTCAGAAAAGGAGTCACCTATGAGGTTCGGAATATTCATTCTATTCAGTTTCGCTTTGCTTCAATCATCAAGTGCCACCGGTGGCGAGAAGTTTGAGAATGAGAAAACGTACGGAGAGCCGTTTAAGAACTCGGCGCTTGTTTCCATTGAAGAGATTCTCAAGAACGGAGATCAGTACAACAAAAAGCAGGTAACGATTGAAGGCACGATCTCCGAGGTATGTGAAAACAAGGGATGCTGGATGTTTGTCACAAGCGGCAAAGAAAAAATCAGGGTCGACTTCAAGAACTACGGCTTTTTTGTCCCATGGGGCTCTGAAGGAAAGCGAGTCCGTGTCGAAGGGAAAGTGTACAAGAAGACCGTTGATAAGAATGTTGCAAAGCACTGGGCTGAGGAGCAAAAATCGCCTGATGTAAAACCCGAGGATATCACAGAGGATCAGGTGATGATTATGCTTACCGCGTTTGCCGTTGCGATAGAAAATGGAACCGAACTCCCCGCGGAACAACAGGAGGTGGTAAGCGGGAAGAAATCAAAGGAACACTGAGAGAATTCTGCGGAGGATTAATCCCGCAATGAATGGGCTGACCCGTTGGTCGGCCCATTTGTTATTGACGCTTTTCCATCTTCGCTTTGAAAGTCATTTCCTTTCCTTCGCGAGTAACTACAACATCAACTTCATCACCCACCTTGAGTTCTCCAAGGAGGCCCATATAGTCATAAATATTGAGGACTTTCTTTCCGGCCATCCTCACAATGCTGTCACCAGCCTTAAGTCCTGCTTTTTCGGCCGGTCCGTTTGGACGAAGGCCTCCGATCTTCATTCCTTCCGAGGTTTCACCGTAGTCCGGGATAACACCCAGAGTAACTGCAAAGCCGCGCGTATCGCCGCCTGCTGTCGGACTTGACGACGCTACACGAACGAAATCGGGACGTTGCGGCATTCGCGCAAGGTCATTTCCCATCGCCAAAACCATTCGGGCAATGCGCTCTTGTCCCTCGTAATTCAGCTTGTCCCAATCGTCAGAAGGTTTGTGATAGTCGTTGTGCGTTCCGGTGAAGAAAAATAATACCGGAACATCCTTGCTATAGAATTGTGCGTGATCACTCGGTCCAAATCCATCCGCAACGGACTTGATCGTGAACATCTCCTCTCCACCAGACTTCCTATTGTGACTTTTGACGAAATCTGTCCAGAGGGAGGAAGTACCAGTTCCATACACGGTCAACGTGTTATCGTTCAATCTTCCCACCATGTCCATATTGAGCATGGCGATGGTATTGTTCATCGGCATGAGAGGATGATTGACGTAATGCGCCGAACCGAGAGTCCCCAGTTCTTCGCCCGAAAAGGCAACAAAGACAATCGATCGCGCAGGACGTGCTCTCTCGGTCGCCATCGCCTGTGCAATCTCAAGCAGCGCGGCAGTTCCCGACGCGTTATCATCGGCGCCATTGTGAATTGCCGCCTCATCCGGCATAAGCGAACCGGATCCGGGGCCACCGAATCCAAGATGATCCATATGTGCGCCAATCACAACTGTTTCGCCTTTCAGAGTGCTCTCTGCCCCTTCAATGTACCCGATGACGTTAGCCGTGGAACCCATTACTTTTTCAATATCGGTTGTCATTTCAAGTTCCACCGGCGGAAGAACAACTGTGCTGGCTTTTCCTGTGGCCTTGATTGAATCCTGCAGCGCAGTAACGGTAGTACCGCCCAGGATTCGTTCGAAGGCAGCTCGCGTCATGCAAATCACCTGTATCCCGGAATTTGCAAATGCGTGATCATAACTGAGCTTGATCAACTCATCATCCGCCTGATCAGAAGCTGCAGTCACGAGAACCATTGCTACTGCCCCCTTGTCCCGTGCCAGTCGTGCTTTGTTCCTCAATGAACTGTGCTTTGTGAACTCGCTGTGAGGGTCGGTGCCGTCGGGACTGTAACGAAGCACAACAACAATTTTGCCGTTGACATTAATATCCTGGTAATCGTCATACTGTTTCTCGGCAACAGTCATTCCGTATCCGGCAAAAATAAGCCGTGCTTTCACTGTACCGTTCGCACTTAGTCCAAGAGGTCGAAAATCAGTGTCCACTTGAAGAGAGACCGGTTGCTTTCCTTCGACGATAAAGGAAAGACTATTGTTGTTACCGAGCTTCAAGGCGGAGACAAAATCAAATGTTTGCCGGAACGTGCCATTGTCGCCACCCGGTAGCAAGCCGTACTCCCGGAATTTATCCGCGATGAACGTTGCTGCTTTCTCATTTCCTTCGGTTCCGGACCCTCGACCTTCAAGTTCGTCTGAAGCGAGGTAACGCACATGGGCACGAAGTTCATCCTCTGTGATAGCGGGTGATAAGGTCTGTGCATACGTCAGCCCGACGGATGCAATTGTCAAAAGGGTGCACAGGACTGCTTTTTGATTCATGAGTGCCTCATTCTTCCGTTGCGAATTAAATATCTTCCAATCGTTAGGTGGTTGTGTTTTCTCCCCACGCTCAGTCTTTCCAATCTGCGATGAAAAGATTCGTTTCACCACGCACCTTGCCGTTTCTATTCGATGCAAAGACAATTCTCTTTCCGTCTCGTGTAAACATCGGAAATCCATCGAACGTCTCGTTGAATGTAATTCGTTCAAGTCCGGTTCCATCAATATTGATCACGTACAGATCAAAGTTGCGTCCTTTGGGGTCAGCAACATTTGATGCAAAGACAATGCGTTTGTTGTCAGGGTGAAAGAAAGGGCCGAAGTTTGCTGCGCCGTTGTCCGTAACTTGCCTCTTCTCTGAACCATCTGCATTCATCACAAACAACTCCATTCGAGACGGGCGCACGAGATTCTGTCCAAGGAGAGTCAAGTATTCCGCCGATGCAACTGAATCCGTGTAGTGCCATCCCCGATACACGATCAAGCTGCCGTCCCAGGAAAAAAATGCTCCGCCATCATATCCGATTTCGCTGGTCAGTTGCCGGACATCCGTGCCGTTCAGATTCATGCTGTAGAGGTCGAGATCGCCGTTTCTCATGGATGTAAACACTATACGATCTCCAGTTGGCGAGATGGTCGATTCGGCATCATAGCCGGGTGTCGATGTGAGCTGTGTGAGATTACTCCCGTCTGTCCGGGAAACGAAAATATCAAACTCCGGATACACCGCCCAGACATATCCTTTGGAATAATCGGGTGAAGGTGGGCAGACCTGGGACCGATGGTGAGTTGACGAATACAGGATTGTCGTGTCGCCGGGAAA
>CAZIHJ010000027.1:30468-32829 GCA_964538485.1 uncultured Chitinophagales bacterium
TCTTTAATGAAAATGATAGTGAGGGATGATACTCTGTCATTGATTGATTTCTTTCAGCGCGGATTTGAGTCGGTCAAATGATTCCGGGGTCCTCACCGTGTAGGCAAGATCCATGTATGCAATACGCCCGTCGCGCCCAATAACGAAGACTGTACGCTTGTTATATCCGGTCTTTTCATTAAAACTGTTGAATCGTTTCGCAATTGTATGATCATGGTCGCTCAGGAGTGCAAACTGAAGGTCCAGATGTTTTGCCCACTCGCGGTGTGAATAGGGATAGTCACCGCTAATGCCATAGACCGTTGCTCCGAGTTCAGCCAGTGCACCGAAATTGTCGCGCATGGTGCACATTTCGGTTGTACAACCCCCACTCCAATCGGCCGGGTAGAATGCCAGAATGGTGACATTTGACGATCCAAGTTCGCCGATGCGAGCCCCTGCACTGTGGACTGAGTCCTTGGTTGCACAGGGAAGCGAAAACGGCGATACCATATCGCCAACACTCAAGATCTGGGCATGAGTTCCGGAAACTATTCCCAGACCAAACACGATGAGTACGTGTATTCTCAGCCGCATTGCAATCCCTTTGTATGGAAACGTTCGTCAAGAATATATGAAATTATGCCCTTAGTTTCCTTGACAATCCTCAGTTGCGATGATATATTGACCCACAGATTCAGGATTCTTCCATGACGCAAAGAACGAAATCGGCCATCGTCACAGGTGGGACAGGTGCCTTGGGATCGGTTGTTGTCCGGACCTTCCTTGCTTCGGATATTCACGTTGCCGTTCCGTATCATTCTGAAAAATCCCTTGATGCCAGCAATGACTTGACCAACAACAGTCAGGTGTTTTTTGCGAAGGCAGACCTCGCGGATGAACAAGAGGTCGGACGATTCATCAGCGATGTTGAAGCCCGATTCGGAAGGATAGATGTTCTCGTGAATATTGCAGGCGGTTACATTGGGGGAAAGACAATTGCAGATGTTTCCGTGGATGAATGGGAAGCTATCATGAGTCTGAACTTGCGCACTGCGTTCCTGATGTGTCGTGCCGTATTGCCTCATATGAACACACAAAAGTTCGGTCGCATTGTGAATATCGCATCAATGATTGCGCTTACACCCGAGGCCAACAAGGGACCGTACGCTGTTTCCAAGCGAGGTGTTATTACTCTCACTGAGGCGATTGCACAAGAGGTCAAGGGAACAGGCATTACCGCCAATGCGATTGCGCCAAGCATTGTTGTGACCGAGGCAAACAAGCAATGGATGACCAAGAAGGATGAAGGAAAGTGGGTCACGCCGGAGGAGATTGCCTCTCTCATCCATTTTTTGTGTTCAGATATGGCCGGATCAATCAGCGGCAACACAATCAAGATCTACGGAGGGGTGTAGCAACGCCGTTTGACTTTGAAGACGAAATCGGATATTTTTGTTTTCAATGAACGACACTAACAGGTACGGCATCATAAATACTTCGATACGTTCTTTTCAGTGTGCGAGGCAGGAGTGCAATCCTGCCTTGTTTTGCTTTCAGGGAGAGATAGTGCATGAGTCTAAAAGAACAGATCAGTGAAGACATAAAAAAAGCGATGAAAACGGGTGACAAGACCCGCCTCGAGACGTTGCGTACTTTGCGGGCAGTATTGATGGAGCGCGAGATCGAGAAGCGCGGGAGCGGCCAACCGGTGTCCCAGGACGATGAAGTAAGTGTCCTGACGTCGGCAGCAAAACGAAGACGCGAATCCATCGAACAGTTTCAGGCCGGAGGGCGTCCTGAACTTGCTGCACAGGAAGGTTTGGAATTGGCCATCATCCAGGAATACTTGCCTCAGCAGCTTTCGACAGAAGAAATCGGAAAAATCATCGAGGAGGCGGTTTCCCAGACCGGTGCTTCCTCGGCATCAGATTTTGGGAGAGTCATGCCACTGGTCATGAAGCAACTCAAAGGAAAGGCAGACGGGAAACTGATTCAGGATCTCGTAAAGAAAAAACTGGGAGCCACATAAGTGAAATTCGATCCGATCGACATTCTTCTGATTGCCGGAATTATAGCAGGAGGAGTGCTCGGCTATCAGGCAGGAGGGACCAAGAAATTATTGACGTTCCTGGCCCTGATAGGGGCCATTGTTCTTGCTGCAAATCTTATGACAACCGTCGGCTCATTCTTCACTGATATTGTGCTCATCTCCGAACCCACCGGATCAATGCTCGGATTTGCCGTTGTTGTTCTGGTAATCATGTTGGGAATCCTCCTCCTGTATCGAAAATTCGGGTCAAAGAGCATGCCCAAGTCATCCAGCCAAATGTTCGGTCTTGTTCTTGGGACCTTCGAAAGTGCGATTATCGTAAGTCTGCT
>CAZIHJ010000028.1:0-24096 GCA_964538485.1 uncultured Chitinophagales bacterium
ATTTTTTTGTCACCCGGAACACCGCCTGCATATTTGTAAATTAAATCCGTCAGCAATACACCGGTCGGGACTTCATAGACGCCGGGCTTATTCACGTGTCCGCTGATACCGATGAGGATCGGGCCGGGATGTTTCGGTGCACCGATCTTTGAATACGCTTCCCAGCCCATCTTCAATATCACCGGAACATTGGCCAGCGTCTCGACATTGTTGATCGTCGTAGGACAGCCCCAGAGTCCGTACTGTGCAGGGAACGGTGGCTTGATGCGCGGATAACCGCGCTCACCTTCCAGAGAATTCATCAGCGCCGACTCTTCACCGCAGATGTATGCACCGGCGCCACGATGGACAAACAGATCCGTGCTGAATGCTGTACCAAGAATATTCTTGCCGATGTATCCCTTCGCATAAGCATCATCAACCGCCTTCTGCACCATCTTGATCCACTTGTTATACTCGCCGCGGATGTAGAGATACGCCGTTTTGATTCCCATTGCGTAACACGCAATAACAACCCCTTCGATCATCAGGTGCGGGTTGACCTCAAAGATCTCCCGGTCCTTGAACGTGCCAGGCTCGCTCTCGTCACCGTTGACGCAGAGATACTTTGGCTTCTCGGTCGCCTTTGGCATGAATGTCCACTTGAGTCCGGTAGGGAAACACGCACCACCGCGACCGCGGAGATTCGACTTCTTTACCTCATCGGTCACTTCCTCCGGCTTCATACCCAGCGCTTTGCGCAGCATCTGGTAGCCGCCGTGAGATTCATAGACGTCGATCTTGTGATAGTCTTTGATACCGGTAAGGAGATACTTTTCCATTGTCACTTCAACTCGCTCAGAATGCTGTCCACTTTCTCTTCGTCAAGGTTCTCGTAATACTCATCTCCCACCTGCATCATGGGGGCATAGCCGCATGCGCCAAGGCACTCTGCTTCAATGAGTGTAAACCGGTTGTCGGTCGTCGTCCCCCCGACCTTGATGTGCAGCGAGTCCTCAATGTGTTTCACGATCTTGCTACTGTTGCGCAACATGCAGGACACGTTGGTGCAGACTTCGATCTTGTGTCTGCCCACCGGCTTTTTATTGTACATCGTGTAAAACGTTACAACACCCAGCACGTGATGATGCGGAACGCCAAGCAGATCGCCGACGTACTTCATCCCCTCTTCCGAGATCCATCCATGTTCTTCCTGCCACATCCACAATGCCTCCAGCACCACAGATTGCGGATGCTGGTAGCGGGATTTCAGTTCATTGATGCGTTGGAGATTCTGTTCAGAGAGCATCGGGGTTGCGGCTTAGGTGTTGGATGAATGGATAGTTGGAGTATTAGAGTATTGGGTTGACGGTTGAAGCATTGACGATTTAGGATTTCGGGTTTCGGATTTGTTTGAGATTTGAAATTTGGGATTTGATCCCTATTTATCCGCTTCTCCCATTACGGGGTCGATGCTGCCAATGACGGCGACGATATCGGAGACCATGCCGCCTTTGAGCATTGCAGGAAGCGCAGAGAGATTCACCATTGACGGAGATCGAATCTTCAGTCGCCACGGATGCCCCGTCCCATCACTCACGAGATAAATACCGAACTCCCCCTTGGAGGATTCGATGCCTTGATAAATCTCCCCCACCGGCGGATCGATACCGATATTGATGAGCATGAAGTCATGGATCAACTCTTCCATCTTCGTGTAGGTACGTTCTTTCTTCGGCAAGACACGTTTTGCTTCGTTCGCATGAATCGGGCCTTCCGGCATTTTCTGCAATGCCTGACGGAGAATCTTCGCGCTTTCTTTCAACTCGGCGAGGCGAACATAAAAACGGGCCAGCACGTCGCTCTCTGTGGCCGTGATAACGTTAAAGTCCAGTTCAGAGTATACGAGATACGGATTGTCTCTGCGTAAATCTCGCGGAACGCCGGCGGCCCGGAGCAACGGACCGGTCAGTCCCAACGCAATCACATCTTCCTTGGACATATAACCGACGTTCTCACACCGATCGATAAAAATCCGGTTTGTGAGCAGAAGTTTCTCCACCTCGGCGAGGTCGGCAGCAAATTCGTCAAGAAACGTGTTCAGCATTGCCGTACACTGCGGCGACCAGTCCTGTTGCAGGCCACCGATACGGGTATAACTCGTAGTAAACCGCGCGCCGCACAGGACATCATAAATGTCCAGCAGCTTCTCGCGTTCACGGAAGGTCCAGAGCAACACTGTCAGCGCGCCGACGTCCATCGCAAGACTCCCCGCCGCAACGAGATGCGACGCGACCCGCGCCATCTCGCAACAGAGCACACGGATATACTGGGCGCGCTTCGGGACTTCGAGGCCCAGCAGTTTCTCGACTGCAAGCACGTAACCGACATTATTGGAAAGTGGTGAAAGATAATCGAGACGGTCGGTGTGCGGTATAAATTCATGGTACGAGCAGTTCTCGCCGATCTTCTCGTAACCGCGGTGTAGGTAGCCGAGTTCAGGCACGGCGCCAATGACTGTCTCACCATCGAGTTTCACGAGGACACGAAGCACACCATGCGTGGCGGGATGCTGCGGACCCATATTGAGAATCATCGTATTCTCAAGAGGGTCGTCAATGGTAAAGGTCGTATCCTGATCTTCGAGGGCGGTGAGGATCTGGCTCTTGGGTTCTTCAGCAGTTCTGGTGGACATGGAACAACGCTTTCGTATTGCGTCCGCTATTTGCGCGGCAATGGAATGGAATCGGGAATCCCCATGAGCGGGAAATCCTTGCGAAGAGGATGGTACTCGAAATCCTCCGGCATGTACATGCGTCGAAGATCCGGGTGTCCCGAGAACTTCACGCCGATCATGTCATACGTTTCACGCTCGTGCCAGTTGGCGCCGGACCAAATTCCGGTCACGCTCTCCACAACGGGATCTTCCTCGTCCACATGCACCCTCAAACGAAGGTACGCCTTGTTGGGCAACGAGTAGAGATTATAAATTACCTCAAACCGTCCCTCCGGTCTGTACATATCAACGCCACACAGATCAATTACCATATCGAACATCAACTCGGGATCGGACTTGAGGAACTTGCACACCGCGACGATGTCCTGTTTTTTTATCTGAACAGTGAGATCACCGCGAAATTCCTTATGGGAAAGGACACTGGCGGGGAATCGCTGCTGCAACCGGCTCAGGATTGTCTCGTGAAAACTCATGATGCCACACGTTCCTGGATCGGGTTTTCCGGAATATAAATTTTCTCTCTATCCAGAAGTCCGCCGATGGTTCTGCTTTTTTCTATTTTCTTCTGCAGTTCCATCAGGGCATGCAGAAGATTCTCCGGTCGCGGAGGACACCCGGCAACGAACACATCCACCGGCATGAACTGATCGATCCCCTGCACGACGGAGTACGACCGGAACATCCCGCCGGACGATGCGCAGGCGCCCATCGAGATCACCCATTTCGGGTCGGGCATCTGGTCGTAAATCTTGCGGACAACGGAGGCCATCTTGTACGTCACCGTCCCCGCAACAATCATCACATCGCATTGACGTGGCGTGAAACGCATAACCTCTGAACCGAATCTGGAGATGTCAAACCGCGGTGAAGCGGTCGCCATCATTTCAATCGCACAACAGGAAATTCCCATCGGCATGGGCCAGAGTGAATTCTTGCGTGACCAGTTAATGAGCCAATCGAGACTCGTGGTCATGAAGCCGTCCTGTTGTAAATTCGCTAGTCCCATCGCAACGCCTTCTTCCTCAAAATGTATAAATATCCGACAAGCAAGATGCCAATGAACACCAGCATCTCGACGAACCCGGCCATACCGAGTTCACGAAACTTCACAGCCCAGGGATACATGAACACAATTTCGATATCGAACACGATAAACAACATGGCAACAAGATAGAATTTCACCGAAAACCGCTCACGCGCGCTCTTGACCGGCTCCATGCCGCTTTCATACGTGGAGAGTTTCTCCTCGGAAGGATTCTTGGGGCCAATCCACCTGTTGATATTCACCAGAAACAACCCGAACAACACAGCGAGTGAGACCATTATTCCTATTGGAGCATACTGTTCGATCATACTATTCCAAACACGCTTTCGGGAGGGTGGAGTTCATCAAAAAGTTGAAAAAAGTTACTCAAAATGGGTGTGAATGTCAACGAACGTACTGGCGGATAAAGCGAAACGTCGGGCACGGGCTCCGACTATTTCCTCAAGCTTTCTCTCCAGTAATGCATAAAACTCTTGAGGTTGTATTTGTAGAGGAGAAACAAACGGGGAGGGAGAAGTGCACCAAGTGATTCGGTCGGCACTGGCGCTGTAGTACGGGGAGGCAATTCGACAAAATCTCCCTTCGTTGCAATGATGAGAGCTTGCGAAGGGATGCCGTACGCAGGAATCGCTGTTTCCAAATACCCGACGGAAAAACCGGTTGAGCGCAGGAGGGAAAGCAGATCACGGCCATAATTCCGGTAGGTCAGTGTATGACCGCCACCGCCATGATACTCCGGCTCCAACAGATGCACATCGGTCGCGCCCGACGTGTCGACACGCTTGATGGTCTGGGGTTGGTTGTGCTGATATGGCACAGTGAGCAGAAACGATCCCCCGGGCTTCAGCACTCGAAATACCTCGCGGTATCCTGCAACATCGTCGCGCACATGCTCGAACACATCTGATGCAATCACGATATCAAAAGTGGCATCAGGGTAAC
The DNA here is from genome assembly GCA_964538485.1 of uncultured Chitinophagales bacterium. Lineage (GTDB taxonomy): Bacteria > Bacteroidota > Ignavibacteria > UBA10030 > UBA6906 > JBJXHC01. The sequence continues at coordinate 4,704 of CAZIHJ010000028.1, forward strand.
TCATCTTCTGGAAATCAGCGAACTTGCGCGTATCCGTTTCCTTGCCTGTCGGATCGTACTCTGTTGCATAGTAGTCAAACTTGTCATCAAGCATCATCGGGTACGGGCCGCGGGCGCTCGACTCAAGAATTTTTATCTGTTTCCGGCCGGGCCACTGGAATGTTGGTTGGCCATCACAGTGCAACAACAATCCAAGTCCGTACATCACCATACGCATGCGGCTGCTGGATGCACAGTTGCTGCAATGCCAGCCCTCGCGCACAAGTTCCTGATTCAGGAATCCGCTCATCGAACCGCAGATGTTACATTGGAGAAGAGACTGACTGTCAGACAGGATGGCACTCACAGATATGAACTAAATGAGATTGGGAAGCGGCAACGACTTCTTAGCTCACTCCCTGATACATTCCCTCGATCAGTTGGGAATACTTCTCCTCAACTGCCTTGCGCTTGACTTTCATCGTCGGCGTCAATTCACCGTCTTCGATGGTAAACGGTTTGTCGAGAAGCACGAACTTCCGGACACGTTCGAATGTCGCAAGGTCTTTCTGGAGAAGCTGGATGTCCTTCTCGAACAACTCGTTGATCTCCTTCAGACGGGTAAGATCACTGTCGGAGCCGAACGCGAGGTTGCGGGATTGGGCATATTCCTTCAGTGAATCGAAATCCGGAACGATCAACGCCGTCAGGAACATCCGGTGATCGCCAATGAGAACGAACTGCTCGACATATTTGCTGGAGAGAAAGAGATTCTCAATCGGCTGGGGAGCGATATTCTTGCCCCCCGAACTGACGAACAGATGTTTCTTCCGGTCGGTGATGTAGACAAATCCGTCGGAGTCCACAACGCCGATGTCCCCGGTATGGAACCACTTGTCCTTATCGATCACTTCCTCTGTCGCTTCGGGGTTGTTCCAGTATCCCTGCATGATGTTCGGGCCCCGGGCGAGAATCTCCCCGTCTTCTGCAATCTTGATCTCGACACCGTCAATCGGCTGACCCACCGAACCAAATTTGTAATTGTCAAGTCGGTTCACTGTCAACACCGGGGAAGTCTCTGTAAGCCCGTATCCTTCAATTATCCTCAGCCCAACGGCTTCGAAAAATTCACCAAACTCCCGAGGCAGAGCCGCACCTCCTGAAATAAAGAACTTGATTCTCCCTCCCGTCCGGGCGCGCAACTTGGTAAACACAAGCCTGTCTGCCAATGCGTTCTTGATCTTCAGCAGCGGCGAGATCTGATTCCTGCGGCGGGCCATCTGGTACGACCGGCCCGTCTTTATTGCCCAGTAGAATAACTTCCTTCGTGGAGCCGGGAAGGCATCTACTTGTTTGATGATGCGACTGTGGATGCGTTCAAACAACCGGGGAACGGTTGTAACGATATGAGGACGGATTTCCAGCATATTATCCCGTACGGTCTCAACACTCTCCGCGTAGGCAATCGTCGCACCGCATGCCATGGCAGTATAATAGCCGGCCATCCGCTCAAAAGAATGGCATAGTGGGAGAAACGACAGCAGGCGATCCCCTACAGCAATTTCAATCGCTTTCGCGGCATCAATGATATTACTGACGAGGTTTGCATGCGTCAACATCACGCCTTTGGGATTACCCGTTGTACCGGAAGTATAGATAAACGTCAGCAGGTTATCGGGACGCACCATTTTCATTGATTCACTCAGGTGCTGGGGATGTTTCTGCTTGAACTCGTCCCCCATTTCCATCACTTTCCCGAAGCCAATGGCGGGGCCTTCAGGTAATCCCCGCTCGTTCATCACGATGACGTGTTTCAATGTCTTTATATCGTGGAAAATCCTGTTCACTTTGTTCAGTTGGGAGGAATTGGATACGATAACAACACTGACACCCGCATCGTTGAAGATAAACTCGGTTTGTTTGGCGGTCATCGTTGGATACACGGGTACATTTATGGCTCCAAGCGAAACAATCGCCAGATCGGCAATGGCCCATTCCGGTCTGTTCTCAGAAATGATGGCAACCCGGTCGCCCTTCTGCACACCAACCGATGCCAGCCCGAAGCCGAACCGAAACACCCTTGCCATCAATTCACCATACCCAATATCCAAATACCTCCCGTCCGCCTTATACATCAATATCGGTCGATCCTGATCGGCAAACTTCGTGGCAATATTGACAAAAAGTTCTGGTATGGTCGAGAATGATACAGCTACTGGCATTGCGATTCCCTGTGGGATAAGAAGTGGCGCATCTACACTGTAAAAGTAGGATAGGAGACCATCAAAATCAAGCAACCAACATAAAGTACGGTTGCCCTACTTTTCTGCCAGTCGAAGCTGTGAAACAAACTCGAGCGCTGCCAGTGAAAAAACATCGTCCGATGTTACTCTGGCCGTAAATGTCTCGCCTGCCATGGTAAGGACATCCGCTCCCGCATCCACGAGGGCTTGACGCATCAGTCCGCCAATGGTCTCCGTGCATGTTCCACGCACAACCAGTTCCTCCGATTGCTCCTTGTTTGCAAGAGTTGCGATCTTTTGACGGAGCGTTGCATCGAATTTGGTTTCCTGCAGCAACTCACGATCAGGGCCGCAACCAATCAGAAGAGCAAAAAGGGCAATAACGACAGATGTTTTCATCTGGTGATTCCTTTCTAATCCAATCGTTGATTCCACGAGATCAAAATGTCGCTCCTGCAACGTCGAGAATATACCTTCACGCAGTTTCAAAGTCAATCATGCGGGATGAAATCGCAACGCGGTCACATCTTTCAAAAACTTTTTTTTCAACTAAGTCGTTGTCAACACACACCGAACGCGCGTTAGAAAAAAATTCACTTGACTTGTCTGCATCGACGTTGTATATTTTCAGCCGTGAATTTTATCTGACTCATCAAGAAACAGAGATGGTGCAACTAACCCGTTACTCCATTGGATGATGAGTCGGCCCTCCGGCGATATGCAGTACAAAACGATATTGAAGAGGAAGTGTATAATGGTAGAAGTGTTGGTCAGGCATTTTCATCATAATATCACCAGCATAACTGCCATAAAGCGTTGATAACACGATAAAGCCCGCCTTCACTTTTTGTGAAGCAGGGCTTTTGCTTTTTAGCTGAACGAAACTCTCACGATTCTATTCACCTTAGCCTGAAGGAACCATCCAATATGGCGCAAAAGGAGACAACCTCCCCCACCTCCTTGCGGGTCGCTAAGACCCTCGGCATCCAGGCCCAACCGTCTGGCTCTGCACTTAACGAAACAATCATGGATCTGGCCCTTGATTGCCATGATTACTATGGCGATAACGATCTTGCTGCTGATGTTCTTGGCTCAAAGTACCTTGCGCCCAATGAAAAAGGCCCGATGCACATGTGGAGCCGTATCGCAAAGGCCCTCGCATCTGTCGAAACCGATAAGGATCTCTGGTACAACAAATTTCTGGCGCTGTTGTTCGATTTCAAATTTGTCCCCGGCGGACGTGTTATGCATGGTGCCGGACGTGAAGAGGCTCGTCGCCGCCCGACACTCTCCAATTGTTACGTTATTCCCATTGAGGAAGACAGTCTCGAAGGAATCTATCGCTGTATTTCAGAGTCGGCAATGGTGTATCGCACCGGTGGGGGTGTGGGTACAGATTTGTCGATCTTGAGGCCACAAGGGGCAGCCGTCAACGCAACGATCGATCATTCGCCGGGCGCAACGGCGTTCATGAACCTGTTCAGCGAAAGCACGAATACCGTTTCGCAAGCCGGACGCCGTGGCGCATTAATGCTCACTATCCGTGTCGACCATCCGGATGTCGAGAGCTTCATTACCATCAAGAATGACCGGAATAGAACCAAAGTCCAGTACGCCAACATCAGCGTACTGCTGACCCACGAGTTTATGAAGGCCGTTATGAACGACACGGACTTCGAACTGCGCTGGAATGACAAGGTGTACCGCAAGGTGAAGGCCAAGGAACTCTGGTTCAAGATAATCAAGAACGCACATGCCTCCGCCGAGCCCGGAATCATCTTCTGGGATACGATGAAGGATTACCACAACGTGGAATACGCCAACCCGCTCACCAGCACCAATCCGTGCGGCGAGCAACCATTGGCCTCGTACACGGCGTGCAACCTCGGCAACATCAACTTGTGCAAGTTCGTGGATGAGAACGGCAAGTTCAATTATGATGAACTGGCTGAAGTGACCCGGATTTCCACCCGGTTCATGGACAACGTCATTGATTACAACATGGACAGCCACGCCCTTGATAAGATCAAGAAGGCAGTGGGTTCGGACCGTCGTATTGGGCTCGGTATTACCGGCCTGGCAGATGCGCTCGTGATGATGAAGATCAAGTACGATACCGATGCAGCGTTGGTGGAAGTTGAAAAAATGATGAAGGTGATTCGCGATGAGTCGTACCGGACGTCCATCGAGCTTGCCAAGGAAAAAGGAGCGTTCCCCCTCTTCAACTGGGAAGGATATTCGAAGAGCAAGTTTGTCCAGTCTCTGCCACAGGATATTCAGGATGAGATCAAGAAGCACGGCATCCGGAACAGCACGGTCATCACAGTTCCCCCAGTCGGTACCGGCTCCATCGTTGCACAGACAAGTTCGGGCGTCGAGCCGATCTTCTGCACAAGCTACCGCCGCCGCGTAAAGAACCACGATGGCGACACGTTCACGGAGTACAAGGTGTTCCATCCGCTCGTCAAGAATCTATTCGGCGGCGATGAAAACCTGCCGGACTACGTGGTAACTGCACACGATATCGATCCCTATTTCCGTGTGAAGATGCAGGGCGTTATCCAGAAATACGTGGATAGCAGTATTTCTTCCACCGTAAATCTCGCGGAAGATGTCACCGTCGAAACCGTTGCCGATATTTACCTGACCGCCTACAAGGCCGGACTCAAAGGCATCACTGTTTATCGTGAAGGAAGCCGTGAGGGCATTCTGCAGACGGAAGAGTTTGCTAAGAAGAAAGAAGCAGGACAGGCCGCCAAGGTCGAAGAGAAGATCAAAGGCCCTCGACAGCGCCCACAGGCGACTTTTGGCATTACAGAGAGGATAAAGACCGGTGAAGGGTATCTGTACGTTACAATCAATGAAGATGAAGAAGGGCTGTGCGAAGTGTTTACCACAATTGGCAAGGCCGGTGGAAACGCCGCAGCACAATCAGAAGCAATCAGCCGGCTGATTTCACTGGCGTTGCGCTCGGGCATTGAGGCACGCGAAATTGTGAAGCAGCTGAAAGGCATCTCAGGCCCGACCCCCGTATGGGACGGCCAGGGTGGCCAGATTCTCTCAACACCCGACGGCATCGGCAAGGTGTTGGAGCGTTACATTGAAAACCGCGAACAACTCAACCATCGTAGCTTCGCATCGGCAGCCCCCAAGCCGATGAGTGGCAACCCGATGAAGGCGATGAGTACCGATTCAGGCGAGCCGAGAAGCCAGACCGCTTGTCCGGAGTGCGGCACCAACGTCGAGCATGTAAGCGGCTGCGTTGTCTGCTATAATTGCGGGTGGAGTAAGTGTTAAGTCGGTAGCCACGTTTCAATACTGTAGGGACGTTCAATTGAACGTCCCTACAAATACGAATCGAACCCCCGCTCATGTTTGGGCGGGGGTTTGTGCTTCTTACCTGCGGGAGCGAACCCAACCGTAAAGGCGACGCTCAGTCGCCCCTTACAAAGCAATATCCACTTCATGTTTCTGCCGTAGGGCGACTCGGCGAGTCACCCCACAATAAATCCCACTCGAATCCAGACTGCGTTTTGTGTTTTTACACTCACCATCCGGGCCCGCGTTGCCGGTATTGTTTCCCGAAAAAGCATTGATTATCTTTTCCCCAAGTCCTCTCGATAATCAACAGGAATCCCCGTGCAGACCAAACTGATAATGACTGCAAGCGCCTTCATATTCCTGGCACATGGGCTCGTGTTGCTGTTCGCCCCTGAACTCCTGCTCACATTCTTTAGTCTGGGTGAATCTCAGGAAACAGCGTCTGCCCAGTTAATCGGTGCTGCGCTTATTGGGTTTGGCCTGATGAACTGGACTGCACGCGGCCTGGTTCTCGGAGGTATTTATGGACGCGCGCTTGTCCATGGTAATTTTGCTCATTCGCTCATCGGCTTCTTTGTTGCCATCCGTGCGCGGCTCGACGGCTTTGGCAATGATTACTTTTGGATTGAGGTTGTTCTGTATCTGGCTTTGGCAATTGCATTCGGCGTTATGCTGTTTAAGGGTCCGTTTTCACAAGCGCCGGAGTCGTAAGAAATCAATGCGTGTAGCAAGAAGGAGGATGTGTATGAGAGCACTACTCTTAATTCTTCTTTTCACTTCTTCTGCGTTCTCTCAGGGGTCGTACCTTTCGAGGGAAAACGCCTTCATTGCTGGTGTGTTTTACGGGCGTTATGATACGGATAGCAAACTCGGTTTCGCCGCGACCTACTCGATACTGGGATTCTTCGATGTGTCGTTTACCCGTTCTTCAATTCTGACGGACGAAGACATCAGCAATTTTCAGAATGAATATTTCATTCGGGGATATCTGTTCAAGGGGGGCCAGATATTTGGTTCACTTGGCCTTGGTTTTCTATATCAGGAAACGACCGGACAGCTATGGCGGGGCTTCCGCGTGAAAAGCAACACCGATGGGATTGCGTATGAGGCGGGGCTTCACTTCGCCTCCGTGGAAAAAACAAGAGGACTTGTTTTTTCGCTCTTCTTCAGATATTCCGAACCAACGACGGAATTGCACTTGCAGAATGTTGTGATCGGCGAGATACATTTGGCCCGTTCGTACATTCTGGATATTGCGTTCATTCAGACTATCGGCCAGTTCGGCATGGTGGCCGGACCCAGAGTAGCCCTGGACCACGATGCCAAAAACGTCTTTTGGGGTCTCAACCTTGCAGCAATGATAAGGCATTGAGACCGTCGCGGTCGGATGGTTGCCTGAAACTCAACCCGAAGGAGGATTCAATGGTTGTCCGAATGTGGCATGGACGCGTTGAAACAAGTAAAGCCCAGGCATACCGTGAGTTTCTGAACCTGCGGGCGATTCCTGATTATCATGCCGTAAACGGGAATATCAGTGTTCATATTCTCGAGCGGCAGGAAGGTGATATCACCCACTTCATGACCCTGTCATTCTGGACGAGCATGGAAGTGATAAAGGGATTCGCAGGCGACAGTCCGCAAGTGGCAAAGTACTACCCTGAAGACAAGGATTATCTCATCGAATTTGAACCGACCGTCGTGCACTATGAGGTGGTGGGGCACTCTTAGCTCTTGGGTAGCGTATTCCCAACACGTAGGGGCGACTCGGCGAGTCGCCCCTACAACAAGCTACACAACAAAAAACAAAAGCCCCACCCTGCCCGGGTGAGGCTTTGCTATTCAATGTGCTGTTTGAATTTTACAGATGTTCCGTCACGAATTTTTCGAAGTCAGCTTTGCTCATCATACCGACGTGGCGGGCGGCGAGGTTGCCTTCCTTGTCCACAATGAACGATGTCGGGATGCCCTGGATACCGCCGTAAGCAGTCGCAAGTTTCCCATCACCGATGACAATGGGATAATTCACCTTGGTCTTTTCCAGGAAAGGTCGTACGATGCTCCAGCCCTCCTGATCGAGTGACACACCGATAATTTCCAGACCCTTGTCTTTGTACTTATCATAAATCTCTGTGAAGGCAGGGATCTCACGCTTGCACGGACCACACCACGTTGCCCAGAAATTCACCACGACTACCTTGCCTTTGAGTTTCGCCAGTTCGATAGTCTTGCCGCTTGCGTCTTTCAGACTGAAGTTCGGTGCTACTTCCCGATCTTCCTTGGCTCCTTTGGCCTTCCCCTTATCTCCGGAAAACGCCGTTATGGTGAGCGACAGGATCAAAACGCTCAGAAGTGTTGAGAGAGTGAGAAAACGGTGCTTCATAAATCTCCTTGTTGGATTGACTATTCTGTACTCAGTATAACACTTTCTTTTGAATTTTGTTTCCGGAGTCAGGCAGGAACATTCTTAAATATTCCCTTAATTCTGTTGATTCCAAGAAAATCCCACAAAAATCCCCACGAAAGCCATATCCGCCAGGAGATTTTTGTAAGAATGCTGGCGGGTTGGGTAGCAGTATCTGCCCCAGAATGGGCTAGGAGACCCGGATAGAAGACGAGTGTGTCGACATCTCCAACCCCCTCGAATGACTCCCTTCGGTACTCCGGCTCAAGCCCATAGAAGTCGTGAATGCTCTCATACACAGGGTTCGTCATCATGACGTATTCTTTGGACGGAACTGAATTCTTGAGCATCCGATGAACCAGAATAACGTCAAGCCCGAAGAGCTTCTCAAACCTGTCGATTTTTTCGATGGCAACGTCGCCAAGATGGACGACCTGTTTGAGTTTCAGATCGTGAGCATGGTCGCATGCATCGCATGCGCATGTCTGTACGCCATTGATCTCCTCCATTTCTTTTTTGAACACAGAGAAGAACTGCACCATCTGCTCTTTCACCTGTGTTGCCGTCCGTTCGATGTCCTTCTCTGATGACAGTGCATAGAAGAACACTGCATCACCTTCGAGTTCCGCAACCTTCAACGGTGGCTTTGACGTCTGCATGATCGCCTTGAGCAATCTGACCACAATTTGTTTCGCATGGTTCACGGAAATAACATGTTGTCGCATGAATTTCGTGTAACCACTTATGTCTGCAACGAGAAGAACAGCCTTGGTAGTATCGCCCATTGAATTCTATTGGTGGAAGTTCATCAAGACAAGAAACCGAGAAGTGGATTGAACGTCAATACCCCTTCATTCTGATCTCTTATTGTCAACCTGCTAATTGCCGATTGATCTCAAGTTCGTATCAAGAGCATCGCCTCATCATCCCATCGCCATATCTCTTTCTTTGGATGAAGATGAACACCACCAAGCCAGTGGTCGATGCTGTTCGCTTCAACCCAGTCTGCCTCACTCTTGTGCAGGGCGTGTCCGAAGTCCGTCAATCGGAAAATCGCATCACGGAATTTCCCCGAGCGAAGCGGAGTATCGTCGTTCTCGAGGCCAATCACTGTGAGAGCGGGATGCCTTGCGCCGGCCAATCTGTGCAATTCAAGCCAGCACTGGTAGTCTCCCAATCCATCCGACTCACTTTGTGTCAGTCCTTCAAATATCTCGTGAAACCAGGTGCGGCCCGTGGAGAGAAGTTCCAGTATTTTCCTTTCGATACGGCCAAGTCCGTTTCGTGTAGAAGGAAATCGGCTGAGGTGACTGAGAAGCACATCTTTCATAAAAGGAAGTGCAGACGTATTGGACTCTGCTGCCCGTTGCAGTGTAGTCGGATCCGGCGAACAATATGCAATCCATGCCCTCGTACCGAGGGCAAAATGAGCGTCGGAAAGCTGCATCCGCTGTTCAAAGAGTGACCTGAGAGATTCAACGTTCAATGAGCCGATCCCTGATTGTAGGTGCAATTCCGGATGCTTCTCCAAACCGACGATGCTGATCAGGGTCGATTCATGACTACGGCACGAAAACCAATGCAGCAGATACCACAGGTTCACCTGACAGAAGAGGTCCCTGTCGAACCACAAAACGACCTCCTCATGATCTGCAAAGGTGTGCAACAACTCGATCTGTCTCTGAAGGTCGTGACGACAATGAGCCAGATCAGCCTCGTAGGCTTCACTCAGATGTTGGGCTCGGATGGTAATCCACTGAGCGAGCGGAAGCCCATCGGGGGTCGGACCGGTCATGAGAGATTCGCGCCACGGGACTGTGACTCCGCCGATATCCGAATGACGGACAACCTCAGCAGCAGCATCACCATTCAAGATATGCAGCACGGGGCGAGAGATTATCGGGTGATAATGTAATAGATAACATACAGCCAGGAGAACAGGCCGTGAATAATCGCCCAGAGTACTGAGTTGTTGACAGACCAACTGATCGCAATCGCCAGAGCGCTGCCAAATGAAATTCCGTTGCGGACAACTTCAGTACGCATTTGTGTCATTGCCATGTGTCTATTTCCTTTCTTGGATTTCGTTCCCGTGTATGTCTCCATCCGTGTTCACGCTATCCGAAAACGTGTGTACTTCCCGGACACCTGAAATCGATCCGCCAATCATTCCGATAATACCACCAACAACACCAAGTCCGAAACTGGTTACAAGCACCCGTGTTGGGGTATCGAATTTGAAAAACTGCTTGTCGCCGTCACCGCTAATGAGAGCGATACACAACCCTGTAGAAGCACCAAATAACGCTCCGTACCCCAACCCCCGACCAAGTCCTTTGGACCGATTCACTGTTTCAATCCGTGCAATATTGGTCGCGTGTATCGATTCAACGGAGTCGCTTGCTCCCAAACGGTACGAAACCGTATCATCATGAACATGGATTCCATTGGCTTGTATTTGTTGTCCGTTTGCCAGCACCACTTTGGCCCTTCTCCATTCGAATCTCTTTTCAAATCGTTCCTCACTGCGGGAATCAAGGGGCAATCTATAGACGTTCTTCTCGGTACCGCATCCTGAGAGGATCACGCTGATGACAAACAGCGTTCCAATATGCGTTTTGGGATTCATTGTTTGCGCCCGAGAATAATGGTTCGAATACCCATGTGTTTTCTTATTCTGGTTGGAAGCCGCGGCAGCGAGGTAGCCATGATGTGTGCGAGAGCCCGTAACGGCATGACACTCGGATAGTGACAAATGGTCTCATAACAGTCGAGCCAATCCTCACGGACCAATTCGAGGCCAACGGAATCGAGATCATGCACAACGTCCGTCAAATCGGATTCCGGAATATCATACGCACTCTTTGCGGCAAATCGGTTTGCCAGCATCTCCCACCACCCATACAGCAAATGTTTCTTGTTCGGGAAAATGATGCAGACGCAACCACCCGGGGTGGTTATCCGGCGCATCTCTCGCAGTAGTGCAAGTCGTGTATCGGCATCATAGTGCTCGATAACGCCACTGCTAAAGACAAGATGAAACGAGTTATCGGGATATGGAAGATCGAAGATATCAGCGCGCAGAGCCTCCAATTGAAGTAATGCCCCGGAATGGCGATGCTCATACAGGAGCTTCGCATTGCGCAACTCTGCAAGAGGCGTCTCATCAATATCAACCGCAACACACGAGTGACCCATCGTCGCGAAGAAGAGACTGTCCCTTCCGCTGCCGCAACCTGCTTCAAGAATTCGGGCTGGAGACGGCAGGCAGGCATCACTCTGTATGATCTTATTAAAGTCTCTTTTGCGAAGCCGGTCAATCCGCTCCGGCATGACGATATGGTGAATGCCCGGAAGTTCTTCATGAATTCTGTGCCATGATGCGGTTACATGGTCGCGATTTTCAATGCGCGATATGGGCATGTTCCGCTCTCGTAACACTCCACTCCCATATGTTTCCGTCGTTCGGGTCGTTGATCACAGAAAGATATTTCATGCCGGACTTCTCAAGAACACGTGTCGAAGCATTTTTTTCTGCAAGAGTGTGCGCATCAACCCGCGTAATGTGGGGATGTGAAAAGGCATATTCGATCATCCCACAGGCAGCTTCGGTTGCCAATCCTTGCGTTTGGTACGATGCTGCTATGGCATAACCTATTTCAACCATACCGGCCTCGTTGGCTGGGCCTTTGAATCCGCCGAGACCAATGAGTGTGTTGTCCGGTCTGTGAATAAAAAGATATGTCCACCACCCGATGGCTGAGGGATTCTGTTTAAGGAACTCATAAGCGGGAGTCATTGCCGACGCTGCCTCCGGAAAGCCAAGCCAGTCTTTGTCCAGTTTCACCTGTAGCATTGCCGCAAGCTCTTCCTCACCTGATGCAAGGGCTTCAAAGTGCGCGAGTGTACAGGGAACGAGCCAAAGACGTTGAGTGGTGATCATGGTTTTGTAGATGAAGGTGTGGAAATTTACCCATTCCTTTCGCAAGAAACAAGACCACCGTTTTGGGGAAATCCTCAAATCGTATGTCCTTGTAGGGACGTTCAATTCCTGCCCGCCACACAGTTACCAACTGAGTCAGGCGGGGAACCTCCCTACGGATTGGTCAGCACTATTTATTCTGGGCTTTGATCCACTCATCCATCTTCATTTCCAACAACTCGAGCGGGAGTGGACCGTTGTCCAGCAGAGCATTGTGAAATGCGCGGATATCGAACTTGTCACCAAGCGCTTGGGTTGCTTTGGCCCGCAGTTCTTTGATCTTCAAGTCACCGATTTCATACCCCAACGCTTGTCCGGGCCAAACGATATAGCGGTCAATCTCCACGACAATATCTTGTTCACTCTTGGCAGTATTTTCCTTCATCAGGTCAATCGCCTGCTGACGACTCCAACCGAAGAGATGCATGCCCGTATCCACGACAAGCCGGCATGCACGCCACATCTCGTATGTAAGCTGACCAAACCGTGAGTACGGGTCAGTGTAGAATCCCATTTCACTGCCGAGACTCTCGGCATAAAGTCCCCAACCCTCGACGTATGCTGTGTAGCCGGCATTGCGACGGAAGTCCGGCAACTCCGCGAGTTCCTGTGCACGCGAAACCTGAAGGTGATGGCCGGGAACGGCCTCGTGCAGAGCGAGCGCTTCCATCTCGTACTTCGGACGCATGTTGAGCTTGTATGTGTTGGCCAGGAACCATCCCGGCCGTGAGCCATCCGCCGCTCCGGGATTGTAAAAACCTGTCGTCGCAGAAGGGGCCATGTGAGCCGGCGTTTCCCGCACGCCATACTGGTTGCGTGGCAGTTGAGCGAAGAGCTTAGGCAATTCCGCATCTGCGCGCTTGCAGATGTCCCGATAGCCCGTCACCAGAGCATCAGCCGTTGAATGATAAAATTGTTTGTCTGTCCGAAGGAATGCAATGAACTCCGCGAAGCTCCCCGTGAAGTTCACCTGCGCAATCACCTTTTCCATTTCTTGTCGAATGCGTGCGACTTCGCGTTTGCCGATGTCGTGTATTTCTTGAGGCGTCATCCTCGTTGTCGTCTCTCGACGGGATTGGAACGCGTAAAACTCCTTGCCTCCCTTCAACGAGCCAACCGCAATGCTCACACGGCACGCCGGAAGATATGTCTTGCTCCAATATTCACCGAACATCCTAAAGGCGGCAATAACCGAATCAGCTATGATCGCTCTCGCTTCACGATTCAGATTTTCCATATTCTCCAATCGGATCTCCGGAGGCATCTTCTCAAACGGCGAGAAGAAGACGCTCTTTTCGGGAGAGTCAACCACGAGGGAATTGATCTGATCAGCAACATTGCGCAACGGTAGCGCTGGCGGCATCCATCCCTGTTCTCGCTGAGTTTCCATGAGATCGACAAGCTGACGCAAGTACTTGTGAATACCTGCGATTCGTCTCAGATACATTCTGTAATCGGCTGAATTCCTGAACTGCATGAAGTCGATAAGTGACGGAAGGTCTATCTGCGGACCCCAGAGCTGCGTCACCGGAAAGTACTGCGCACCGGAAAGCTGGCTGATTGAGATGAGTCCGAGCGAGAATTGGTGCGCATCGACTTCGTTCTGCTTGTCGAGCAGAAAGAGGTCATACGAAATCAGGTCCTGACCAGTGAGCGCTCCCCTGTCGATGGCGCGAATACGCTCAAGCATGTGGTGATCGTGTTCCTGGCGCATCCGGTGCCCTCCGATCGAAAGATCGGTCAGGCGGTCATCATATCTGTGGTCACCCAGGATGGATGCCTTCTCCGGAATCTCTCGTAAGCTCCATTGCCAGTCTTCTGTGAACAGCGCATGGAGCTTCTCGGATGCTGTCGGAGGTGGTTGTGAGTAGGATGTGGAGCAGAATACAAGAATGAACGAGAGGAGGAGTCGCATTGTGGTGTCCTTTGTTGAAGTTGATGTCACCCCTTCAGGGCGAGATTGAATCTTGTTCTCATACCGAGGGCTTCGCTCTCTGTTGTTGTATCAGACCCCGTTGGGGTTTGTTAACGCTGGGCGAGTCTCCCTTATTGACCCCGAAGGGGTCAGATTCTCAAAGATAGGGCGAAGCCCTATCACCATCTCAACAAAAACCGCCACCCCAAAGGGGTGGAATCTTCATTGAGGCGATGCCACCTCAATCCCACAAGTACTTCACATCGAATGTCACTTCGTATTTCGCAAGAAGCGCGATGTACTCCTCCTGGAATGATTGACGGCGGTGGTGAGCTTCTTGACGTGCTATGTATCTACGCACATTCTCTATTTGCGATTGGCTTACCGAGAAGGCGCCATATCCATTCTGCCAGGAAAACTTGGTCAAACGACTCCCCTTGGTCTTCACCCACTTCGAAGAATTCTTCTTCACTTCTTCCAGCAGTTTAGCCACGGTAACCATGCGAGATAATCTGCAAAGTATATGAACATGATCGGCGACACCGCCAACCGAGATTACCTGGCAACTGAGGTTGTTGCAAACGCCGCCAAGATAGGCATGCATCTCGTTCCTGACGTCATCGTCGCTCAAGAATGGAAAGCGGTGCTTTGTTGAGAATACGATGTGAAGATAGATTTGGGCTAGTGACTGTGGCATTTCTCCTCCACAAATCTTCGAGTTGATTTCACCCATTCAGGGTGAACTTGAATTCTTGTTGAGTTCATACTGAGGGCGTTGCCCTCCGTTGTTTTATCAGACCCCTTTGGGGTCTGTCGACATCGGCCTCTCATCAAGTCATCTTGACCCCGAAGGGGTCACATTCTCAAAGATAGGGCGAAGCCCTATCACCATCTCAACAAAAACCGCCACCCCAACAGGGTGGGATACTCTCAGAGAAACTCCATCACGGGATTCAACCTGCCCTCACGGAACCGCTCAAGCCGCAACGCCGAGACATCCATCGAGCTGGCTTTTCCATCCAGAATAATTTCCGTGAGGAGTAGTCCTAGGGCAGGACTATGCATTACTCCATGTCCCGACGAGCCGTTGATGAGAAAGAAGTTCTCGACTTCCACCGAGCGGCCGAGGATCGAATGCTTGTCAGGCGACATCTCGTAAAGTCCGGCATGGCATTGCTCAGTGTCGATTGTTGCATACCGTAATGCAGGAATACATTGCCTCGCTCGTTCAAGAACTTCCTCCACCCAGCCGGTTGCGAACGAGAAATCAAACGGCGCTGAGGGATACGCGTCTGATTGCATGAGCAACAACACCCGTCCATCGCGTACACGAAGATGGAATCCATCCTCGCAGAAGATGGTCATTGGCATGTCTTCGGGGAGTGAGGTGAATGGATGAGTTACGGCAACCTGTCGTCGCAGCGGCACAACCGGGAGATCCACTCCAGCCATCCGCGCGAGCGTTCCTGCCCATGCACCGGCAGCATTGATAAACACATCAGCCGCAAACACTTCAGACCTGGTTCTTACGGACGCAATTCTCTTCCCATCCCCCATCTCAAATCCCAATACTTCCTCTCCATGCAGAAACCGGACACCGAGTCGCTTTGCTGCCTCTGTGTAGCCGCGCAATATTTCCAATGGACGAATGAACCCATCGGTCGGACAAAATACTCCGCCGATGAGTCCTTTGGGGTTAATTGCCGGGTTGAGTTTGAGGGCTTCATCAATAGAAACTTCGCACGCTTCACGGAGTCCTGCTGTGCGCTGGATCTCCTGTGCTGCCCGGAGTTCCTTGAGTTGCAACTCGTTGTTGGTGAGAAGCAGATAGCCGCGTTGCCTGTAACCGGGATCGACGCCTAACTCTTCTCTGAAGTTCAACAGCTTTTGTCTTGCAAGAATTGAGAGCTTGACATTCACCTCAGTCCCAAACTGAGCGCGGAAACCACCGGTTGCCTTGCCCGTGCTGCCGAGTCCCAGGGATAACTCGCGCTCGAGGACTGTCACGTTGCGGCACCCGCGGAGGGCGAGGTGGTATGCAACGCTTGCGCCCATGACGCCGGAGCCGATGATGAGGATGGTTTGGGAAGTCATCCGATGATCTATTCAGGAATGGAGAAATGTAGAACCGGAACGGCTACAATGTAGCAACGGAGACGGAGTGAATCAACCTACTCGTACCGGAGTGCATCCACGGGATCAAGCGAGGCGGCTTTGCGAGCGGGGAAGAACCCGGCGAGCAGGCCAATAAGGGCGAGGATACCTGTGGTCATAAACATGATCGCAGGCGAGAGAATTGGTTTACCGAGGAACTGCATTGGCCCGTCATCGGAGGGAATCAGGCCCACACCGAACACCACAAGCCATGAAATGAACAGCCCGATTGCACCACCAAGAAAGGCGAGTAACAATGCTTCAAAAATAAACTGGGAAAGTATGTAGCTGCGGCGGGCACCGAGCGCCATCTTCACGCCGATCTCGCGTGTCCGCTCTTTCACCACCACGTACATCACGTTGGCGACGCCGACACCGGCAATCAGGAGCGTCAGGAACCCCACAGCCCCGAGGAAGATCGAAACACCGAGTGAAATCTTTTGGCCCGTCTTTTCATTCTCGATAAAATCCCAGATATAGAGCGTTCGTTCATCTGTGGGATCGAAGCGATACTTTCTCGCCAGTACGCGGAAGATTTCCTTCTTCAACTCCTCCTGTCTTTCGGGATCGGCTGGACGAACGATAATCGAGTTGACGCGCTCAGGCCCGTACATCGTTCTGAACGTGCTATACGGGATGATTGCCCGGTAGGTATCCGGACCGTTGTTCATGCTCGTCTGAATTTTCGCCGGCATGATGCCAACGACGCTGAACGGAATTCCATCCACCAATATCTGCTTACCGACAGGGTCTTCCTGCCCGAATATCTGCTCGGCAATCTTCACTCCGAGAAAAATCACCCGCCTCTGCATACCAACGTCCATATCGTTGAGGAAGCGTCCGCCTGCAGCTGGAAACATCCGGCGCATTTCCTCGAATGCAGGGTTCACGCCTTCGCATTCTGTGTTGCTCTGATTCTTCTTGTACGTCAGTGTCACGGTCTCACGGTACTGCGGACTGATCATCGCGATCCCGGGGATGGCCTGCTTGAGCATGTCCGCATCCTCTTCCACCATCCTGATGCGGCGCCCCTTCGGCATCCCTTCGAACTGCATGCCGGTTTCCCCTCCATACAGTATCATGATCTTGTTGCCGGCATTCAGCAGCCCGTTCTGCATCTGCGTACCGAGTCCGTTCCCAAACGAGAGCAAGAGCACCACCGCAACCGTTCCCCAGGTAATGGCGAGGATCGTCAGAAACGCACGGGTGCGATGCGCTTTCAGGTCGTAGAAGAACTCTTTTAACAACTCAAGATACATTGATAACTATGGTGATGGAGTGTTGGAGTAATGAATTCAGGACTTCGAGTTTCGAATTTGTTTCGTATTTGAGATTTCGCATTTCGGACTTGTTTGGTTCTTTGTACTTGGTACTTACTTGATTGCTTCTCACGCCCGCAAACATTCCACAGGATCAAGGTTTGCTGCTTTGCGTGCGGGCAACAGTCCTGCCGAAAGCCCGACAATGGAAAGCACCAGCATCGTGGCCAATGCAACTTCAATGGAAATCTCAGGTGTGCCGACGAATTCCTTGATTGGAATGAAACGCAGCCCCTCCGCAATACCGAAGGCGATCAGGAAGCCGATGCCGGAACCAAGGGCGATAATGAAAAATGTCTCAAGGAAGAACTGAAACATGATATCTTTTTTCTTCGCGCCGACTGCGCGCTTAATGCCAATCTCTCTGACTCGCTCTTGAACCACGATGTACATGATGTTGGCAACGCCGATGCCACCAACACCGAGCGTGAAGCTCCCGATCATCCCCATAAAAATATTGAACCCGAGGAAGAAATAGAAAATGAACTTGTCGAACTCGGCGGTATCCCAAATCCAAACGGCGTCTTCATCCGTGGGGTCGAACCTGTAGCGACGGCTAAGGGCCTCGCGCACTTGTTGCCGCACTTCTTCGTTGCGCGTCGGGTCTTTTGGGGTATAGATGATGTTGCTTAGATATGGGGAACCATACACTGCCGAGAACGTTGATGCCGGAATATATACTCGATCAGCATCGCGACGATTGTAGGAGGAGTTCTGCGTCTTCTTCCGCATAACCCCAATAACCGTGAACGGTACCTGGTCAATATAGATGACATTCCCAACCGCCTCACCCTCACCAAATAATAAGTTCTTGACCTCATCGCCGATGAGCGCAACCCGTCTGCGATCGCCAAGGTCGGGTTCATTGATAAATCTACCGCCGCGCTCCGGGATGATATTCCGCATGTCTGCATAAATGGGGTAGACACCCGCGACAAGTGTGTTCATGATATTTTCGCCGAGCCGCACCTGTGAGCCGTGCGAGCTGTACTCCGGACTGATCTTATCAATCTCCGGCACTTGCGTCGCAAGAAAGCGAGTGTCCTCCTCAACGAAGCGGATGCTGCGTCCCGTCCCGAAGCCTTCGAACGCCTTGGTCGTACTTCCTGGAAACATGATGGCAATACTCTCACCAATGCCATGCATGTTAATCGAAAGCTGACGCTTGAATCCCATGCCGAACGCCAGCAGAACAACAATAGCCACCGTTCCCCAGACAATGCCGAAGATTGTCAGGAATGTGCGGAGCTTCTGTGCCCGTAGATCGCGGAGAAATTCCGAAAGAGTAGTCTTAAGTTGGTCCATGCGAATAGATGAAACACAATCGTCAATGAATCAATGAGTCAATCATTCAATCTTCTTCACGGGTTTCTCCAGCACTTCTTCCCCATCCTTCAATCCTTCCAGGACCTCGATATTGATAGCGTCGCTCAAACCGGTCTTGATATATCGTTCTTCTTCTTTTTCCGGACCAACAGGTATCTTCACGAAGGCAGAGTCGTTCCTGAAAGTCACTACCCGTTCGGGAATTGTCAACACACTGTCCTTCTTCTGAATGATAATGTTGGCGTTCGCAGAGTAACCGGCGCGCAACGTGATGTTGTTGGCTTTCGGAATCGATATTTCGATGGCGAACACCGTCGCATTCTCCCGCTTATCCGCCTTGAGCGAGATCTTGCTCAGTGTGCCGATTACCTTGTCTGTTGGCCTCGCACCGACCTTGACTTCTGTTTCCATTCCTTCGGTCAGACGACCCACATCAATCTCATCAACCGTTCCCTTGAAAAGGAGTCGCTCCATGTTCGCCATTTTCATTAACACGGTTCCTTCTTGAAAGGAAGTCAACGGCGTCACGGGGTCTCCGACCTCAACCGTCTTGCTCAGCACGAACCCGTCGATTGGCGCTTTGATGATTGATTCGATCTTCGTCCCACCAATATTGATCTTGCCACTCTCCAATAATTCCAGTCGCTCCTTTGCAAGGTTGACCCGCAATTCCGTCTCTTCATATTTCCGTTGAAAGTCCTCATACTCTTTTGTGGAGATCAATTGTTTTTTCACCATCGACTCCTGGCGCAG
>CAZIHJ010000028.1:24196-26503 GCA_964538485.1 uncultured Chitinophagales bacterium
CGTACCAATAATTTTCTTTTTCATGATGGTGACTCCAACAATCTGATGACGATCAGGAAAGGGAATATGAGACAGGAACGGTACATCCAACAATACGACCTGAAAAGGGGAAAGTTGCGAGCATACATGTTCATGTTCTCTTTGTTAGACAGCGCAAGGGGTCAATTGGTTGCGCGGACGATAAAGAAAAAAGGCACCCCGGTTCATGGAGTGCCCTTCGGAATCCAAGTATTGAGGAGAGTTTACACTTCGTCGGGATTGACCATTTTATAGGCAACGGCGGCAAGCGCACCACCGAGGAACGTCGACACGAGGTATATCCAGATGTTTGCAGGCGCTCCCAATCCCATCACTGTGATGCCGAATGCCACAGCTGGGTTATACACTCCACCCGAGATTGCTCCGCCTGCATATGCGGCAGCAGTCACGGTCAAACCAATCGCAAGTCCAAAGTATGAGTTACCCGCGCTCTTTTTTGATGTGGCGACATTCAACACCACATACGCCAGTGCAAACGTAAAGAGCACTTCAACAATCATCGCACGCGTAATATCCAGAGTCATTGGTTCAACGACCGCGCCAGCTTTGAGCATGTTTACAACAAAGCCTGCAACAGCTCCGCCTACGATCTGCACGATCATGTACGGAAGAATCGACTTCGTCTCCGCTTTTCCGCGCATCCAAACAGCAAGTGTCACTGCCGGATTGTAGTGCGCTCCGGAAATTGGCCCGCCCGCATAGACCATCACCATCAGCACCGCACCGATTGCAACTGGTGCAAGCGCACCGGCTCCGGGAGCGATAACTGTCAGTCCGATAACAAGGACAAGAAAAAACGTGCCGATGAATTCGACGATAAGTGATTTGCTGTTCATGAATGCCTCTCGACTTGTGGGTGGAAGGGATGGTGTGAGAATGCGGCATAATGGTAGTTCTTTTTGGTGTCTTTTTCAAACGGATTGATTTTCACGTGGATGACCAGTACTTTCAATGAACCTTTTATTCATTCCGGATGAACACTTCACAACACAATTTCTTGGAAGCCTTCCATCCTGTCGTCCGTCAATGGTTTGAGGAGACGTTTGGCGAGCCCAGTCCGCCTCAGGTGCTGGGCTGGCCGAGTATTTCATCCGGTTGGCACACGCTTCTTCTTGCGCCGACAGGATCCGGCAAGACTCTTGCCGCATTCCTTTGGGCAATCAACCATCTGGTCGAACAGCACTTGTTGGAAGAACTCAAGCCCGGTGTTCGCATTCTCTACATCTCCCCACTGAAAGCACTGAACAATGACGTCGAGCGGAACCTCGAACTTCCGCTTTCCGGCATCAAGAAATACGCGCAACAAGCCGGACTGAAACTCCCTCCTATTCACACGGCAGTACGAACGGGCGATACGCCGCAATCCAAACGCGCTGCCATTGCCAAACGTCCACCGGACATTCTGATTACAACGCCCGAATCGCTCTACTTGATGCTGACGTCGAAGCAGACCAGGAAGATTTTCAAGAGCGTGCAATATGTTATTGTCGATGAGATCCACTCGCTTTGCAACAATAAGCGAGGAGTGCATCTCTCCCTTTCCATTGAGCGGCTGGCGGCGATTGCGGAACAAGAGTTTATTCGCATCGGGCTCTCCGCCACGCAGAAGCCCCTGGACAAGATAGCACGATTTCTTGGAGGACAAATTTGGAACGATGGCATTCTTGTTCCCCGCAAGGTCAACATTGTCGATGCCGGACAGCGCAAACAAATGGACCTCCGCGTCGACTGTGCGGCGTCAGATTTTTCCGTACTTCAACAGGAGAGTGTGTGGCCTCTTGTTCTCACCGAAATCTTCGACCTCATACAACAGCATCGCACGACCCTCATTTTTGTCAATAATCGTCGACTCGCAGAGCGGATTGCTGCGCGGCTTAACGAACTAGCCACAGGAACCCGGGACACGTTCAATCTCTACGCCGTCCCAACTTCTCCCGATGGAACTGGAACCCCGCCACTCCATTACTCCAATACTCCCACCAGTGCGAACAGTGACTCCTTTCAAGCCTACCACGGCAGCATGTCGCGCCATGCACGTCAACAGATGGAAGCCGACCTGAAGGAAGGCAAACTTCGAGCACTGGTGGCAACGTCATCACTGGAACTCGGTATCGACATCGGCAGCATTGATCTCGTGATTCAACTGCAATCACCCAAAGGCGTTGCACGCGGATTGCAGCGCATCGGACGATCCGGTCACCTCGTCACTGCCACCAGCAAAGGACGCATATTCCCAACGCATAGAGAAGACCTGGTGGAATCGGCTGT
>CAZIHJ010000028.1:26603-30216 GCA_964538485.1 uncultured Chitinophagales bacterium
TGCGTGCCCGCGTCTCATGGGATAAGGTGAACAACATTCTCCGTCCCCTTCCCGGCAGCGGTCAACTCGCTATCACAAGCGGCGGAACCATCAGCGACCGCGGATACTTTGGGGTTTATCTGGGAGATGGGAAGACCAAGGTCGGAGAAGTTGATGAAGAATTCGTGTATGAAAGCCGTACCGGCGACACATTCATCCTCGGCACAAGCGTCTGGCGTATGATGAATATCGACGCAAACAAAATCATGGTGGAGCCAGCTCCGGGCCAGCCGGCACGTATGCCCTTCTGGCGCGGCGAAGGCATCGGTCGGAGCTATGAACTTGGAAGAAAAGTGGGCGAGTTCAGGCGTGAGATGGCCGGGCACATCAATGCGCCGGATTGCTTGAATTGGCTGGGGAAGGAATTCCCTATTGACTCGCGCTCAGCATGGAATATCCAGGAGTACTTCCGGAAGCAACAGGATGTCGCGGGGATAATTCCGCACGACCGCCAATTGGTGGTTGAAGGATTTCGTGATGAAATTGGCGACCCGCGCATCGTCGTTCATTCTCCGTTCGGCAGAAGAGTCAATGGACTTCTCGGCCTCGTCTGCAGCCGCAGACTTCAGCAACGCATTGCCGTCGAGCCACAAATGCTGTACAACGATGATGGCGTGTTGTTGCGTTGCTCGGACGCCGATGAATTGCCTCTGGATTTCCTTGATGGGTTGACACTTCGCGAAGCCGAAGAGATTATCCTCACGGATTTGCTCTCCTCTCCCCTCTTTGGTGGACAATTCCGACAAAACGCCGCACGCGCGCTGCTGATGCCTAAGATGGCTCCGGGTAAGCGGACTCCTCTCTGGCTGCAACGCCTGCGAGCCAAGGATTTATTGCAGGTTGCCCGACAAGTTGAGGACTTCCCGATTATCATAGAAACAGTCCGGGACGTTTTGAATGATGTTCTGGACTTCGAGCATTTCCGCGAGGTGATAAAGGAAATGGAAGATCGAACTATCAATCTTCGCACTGTTCACACGGAAGTTCCATCGCCATTTGCAGCAAGTCTCCTCTTCGACTTCATCGCCGTGTACATGTATGAATGGGATCAGCCGCGTGAAGACCGGCTCAGTCAATATCTTTCCATCAACCGGGAACTGTTATCGGAAGTGGTGAAGTTGGAGGAGGTCTCCGCGTTACTCAAGCCAGAAGCAATCGAACAGGTGGAAAGTCACCTGCAGCACACAGCGCCGGGGTACATGGCGCGCTCACCGGAAGAACTGATGGAAATCCTTGTGCGTATCGGTGATCTCTCAGAAGACGAGATTGCACTCCGGTCTGCGACGGGAACCCTTGAGCTCTTGCAGCGTCTTGCCGGGAACAAAAGAGCAGTACAGATGGAAATTGGCAACGAGCGAAGATGGATCGCTGGAGAAGAGACCGAACTCTATGCGTCGCTCGCAAATGATCGAAGTGCCACTCATGTCGTCCGGAGATTCATGCAGTATCACGGTCCGGTGAGTGTTGGGACTCTTGTCCGGCGATTCGGGTTTACCATTCAGCGAGTGGAGCAACTGTTGGGTGCAATTGCAACAAGGGAAGAACTCGTGCAAGGAAGGTTCCGCCAGACAACCGACGTGACAGGTGCTGAGTGGTGTTATCGCCCCACCCTCGAACGTATACATCGTACGACCCTCACCATTCTCCGGAAGGAAATCCAGCCGTGTACGATGGAAGAATTCACCTCCTTCCTTTTACGATGGCAACATCTCCATCCGGAAACTCACCTTGTCGGTCATGAGGGGATTGAACAATGCGCAGAACAGTTGCAAGGACTTGCACTTCCGTCTGAAATATGGGAACGCGACATTCTCCGGGGGCGGATTCGATCGTACACTTCAGAGGGTCTCGACCGGATCACGTCATCCGGCAACATCGTGTGGACTGGAGCCGGTGCAGGCAAGCTCCGTATCATCCTCCGCGGTGAAGGAGGTCTCTATCTTGCTTCTCCAACAGATGAGATCGAAGCCTCTTTCAGTGAATCGGCCAAGCGCGTACTGGCATATCTCAGAAAACATGGCGCTTCATTTTTGAATGACGTGCGGGATGGAACGAAGCTCTCCCTTGCGGCTCTCAACAATGGTATTGCTGAGTTGTTCTGGAACGGGATGATTACCAACGATGTTCTCGCTGAAGTGATGGGAGTGAAACGCCCTGCTCGACAACAAGGCGAGACATCCATCGAGCGGATCGAGCTTCTGAATCCGCACCGCAATCCGCGTCGCGGTCGAGCGATGCAAACAGTGCGACGCGCACTCAAGCAAGTCCCCGGCTGGAATGGTCGCTGGTCGCTTGTCCATCTTCCCGGCGTTATGGGCGAGGCAGTCCCAATTGAAGAACAGGCGTCACTGCAGGCAATGCAGCTTCTTGAGAGATATGGAATTCTTGCACGTGAGTTTTGGAGACGGGAAGACCTTCTCTCCTGGCCGCTCCTCGCTTCCGAGCTGCAACGGATGGAAATGCGCGGCGAAATCAGGCGCGGATATTTCGTTGAGGGACTATCGGGAATGCAATATGCCCTACCGGAAGCTGCTGGAGAATTGCGCCGTGTCCGTTCTTTGCACGCGACCAAACCAGTTACGGTTCTTATCAACGCATGCGACCCGGCAAACCCGTTCGGAGGTGGGATTCAACTTAGATTGGGAGAGGAGCCAATCAGATTCAGTCGTTTGCCTGGCAACTACATTGGTTTTATTGATGGGAAGCCGGTGCTTCTTATCGAGGGATATGGATCCCGACTGACAATAGCGAGTGATGCTGAACCGGGATTGGCGCGGGAATTACTGCAGAAGTTTTTGGAGATGGCGAAATTGCCTCAGCCGATGCGGCCATTCAAAGAAGTCATCGTTGAGTATTGCAACGAACAGCGACCAACCCAGAGCCTAATGGAGCCGTTACTGAGATCGCTTGGCTTCTCGCGGGACAGTAATCAGAGAATGAGATGGACTGATTACCAATAACCTCACCCACCACTATCTTTCCTCGCCACCCACCATGTTTTTATCTTCCCGATGCGACGAAGCCTGGTGAAGTTGTAGTCGGTGTTTTCAATGACACCGAAGCCCGCTTTCTCAAGGGCGTCGGTTATTTCCTTCGACCGGTAGCATCGCTCGAATACCGTCTCGGTGAATTGTTCCTGTTTCCCCGACTTCATATCGACAATAACGCGTGAGCGGGCAAGGCGTGTGTACGTGTTGTACCGATTGTCCAACGTCATCTCAAAATCCGGTTCATCAATCACCTGTTTCTGTTTCCACAACGTCCGGAAGCAATGCTCGTTGTTTACATCGAAGATGAAATACCCGCCGGGCGTGAGACAGTTGTAGACACGCTTGAATGTTGCAGCCAAATCCCGCAGTGTGCGGAGATGGTTCAGACTGTCGTAGAAACATGTGGCCAGTCGGACGGGTTCGGGCAGTGTGAATTTCCGCATGTCCTGCTGGATGAGCGTAACTGCTTGCTTCGTTCCGTTCAATTTCCTTTTTGCCTCTTCAATCATTCCCGGAGAAGCATCGACACCACAGACACTCCAGCCACGTTTTGCCATCAGGAGCGCGAGCGTGCCCGTACCACA
>CAZIHJ010000028.1:30316-32496 GCA_964538485.1 uncultured Chitinophagales bacterium
GGCGAAGCCTCAGGATGATACTGAACAGAGAAGAGGGGCAGGTGACGGTGACGGAAGCCCTCGTTGGTACCGTCGTTCAGATTAGTGTGAGTGATTTCAAGACTCTTTGGATCAAGTGTCGCAGGGTCAACTGCAAAGCCGTGGTTCTGCGATGTGATCTCAATGTTATTGGTCAGGAGATTCTTGACGGGATGATTACCCCCGCGATGACCGAACTTGAGTTTGAATGTTTTCCCGCCGAGGGCCAGGGCAAGCAACTGGTGTCCGAGACAAATCCCGAAGATCGGAGCTTTGCCGACAAGCTTCTTGATATTCTGAATGGCGAGTTTTACCGCAGCCGGGTCGCCGGGACCGTTGGAGAGAAAAACACCGTCCGGGTTCATCGCAAGTACATCATCAGCAGAAAACTCAGCGGGCACTACGGTCACTTTGCATCCATAGCCGACAAGTCTCCGCAGGATATTCCGCTTGATGCCGTAGTCGCACGCGACAACATTGAAGCGGCGGCCATTGCCACCGGCGCTCGTAAGCGTCTGCAACGCAAACGGCGTCGAGTCGACCTCATTCCACTCATATGGTTCTTTGCAAGTGACAACGCTGGCGAGATTCAGTCCATCCATCTTCGGCGATTGACCGACTTTCCTGAGCAGACTCGCGGCATCCGGATCAATTGTCGAAAGCACACCGCGCATAGCTCCTTCGGTACGAATCATCCTCGTGAGCATGCGTGTATCGATTCCCTCGATGGCAACGATATTGAATCTCCGGAGCCAAGCAGCCAGGCTTTCCGATGCACGGAAGTTGCTGTACACTTTGCTGTATTCACGGACGATAACGCCCGAGACCTGTGGCCGTGCGGACTCCACATCATCGAGATTGACGCCGTAGTTCCCGATCATCGGATACGTCATGGTCACAATCTGTCCGGCGTAGGACGGGTCGGTGAAGATTTCCTGGTAGCCCGAGAGACTGGTATTGAAGACGACCTCCCCTGCGAGTTCGCCTTCAGCACCGAATGATTCCCCCGTGAGGACAAGACCGTTTTCAAGTGCGAGCTTTGCGTTCATCACACATCAATATAGGAAAGTCGGTTCTGCAATTCAAGAAAACGAACCGTGACCCCTTCCTCAATCTTCACCGATAGAGACCGGGCGGCACAAGCCGCAAGGTTCTCTTAAGGCTTGAATGCGAACGAACCTGGAATCAGTCCGACATCAAATTGCGACCTCAGTGTGCCCGTGGAAGAATAAATTCGTACCGCTCCCGGTACCGTGTATGTTCTCGGGTCGCCAAGAAGAATATCCCCGGAAACAGGGTCCGCACCAATACCATAGAAAAACGTGCCACTCACAACAGTTTCCGCAAACGTGTGCGTCTGCGTATCAATGGCTTTCACACTATCCAGTACTGGAACATAGCACCGGTCAGTTCCGACCGCCAGTTTAAAGGCATGATCGCCAATCAAAACAGAATCGAGAATGTCGAGCGTCGAGGTATTCATCGCATATACTTTGGCGGGAGTGTCGTCATTCGGATCGTTGAAATCGTTATAGAACCCAACACAGAGAATATACACCACATCCTCGGATATCCATTGGACTTCGTAGGGATTGTCGCCAACTTCGACTGTTTGCAAGACAGTAAGCGACGCGATATCGATAACTGCCACGCCTCTTCCAGATCCAAATCCGGAGATGGCCACAAACGCCTTCCCTCCTGCAATGGTAATTCCCTCGGGGCCTGATCCCACGGCAATGGTCTGTTGCACGCTGCGGCTCCGCACGTTAAGGACAAGGACTTCTCCATTGTTATAGCCCGTGACAAGCGCGATACTGTCATTCACAAAAGCCATCTGCCGCGGACCGGTTCCAGCAGTAAAAGTGATCGTTCCCTGACTGACGCATGTCGCCAAATCAATGATCTCGATCTTGTGGGAGTTGTTGACGACGACATAGCCAAGTGTACTGCGTACTACGATCGCATTTCCGACATCACCCAGATTTCTTCCGTTAATCCTTGCAAACACGTCCTGGTAGACCTGCCCGTTTGCGATGTCGTAATACGAAAGTGTGGAGTTCCCTTGCTGAAAGAGTCCTTCGTTCAACACATAGATTCCTCTTCCTGCTGGAATGCTGAATGCTGTTGGCGCGGAAGGATCATCTTTACAAGCCGATAACAAC
>CAZIHJ010000029.1:0-30267 GCA_964538485.1 uncultured Chitinophagales bacterium
GGTTACTGGTTCGTTTCCACACAGACAGAAATCAGATTCCCGGAGTCACTCTTCGTCATCGTCACCTTTACGACTGTCTGCTGGCTCGTTGTTACGTATCTCACCAAGCCGACCGATGAAGCGACGTTGTTTGCTTTTTATCGTCGTGTCCATCCCGGCGGCGCGCTCTGGAAACCCATCGCGGATAAACTGCCGGAGGTAAAGGGTGATTCTGGTTTCGGTTCACTTATTATCGACTGGCTTGCGGGGGTAGTACTTGTGTACATGACGCTCTTCGGTACGGGCAAACTTCTGCTCGGTGATACGATGATGGGATTGTTCTTCTTTGTAATTGCGTTTGTGGCAGGTTGGTTGATCTACCGGGATCTCTCACGGCGAGGGTGGGGGACGGTGAGTAGATAAACTCAGTCCTTGTTCTTGAACCTCTGTACGCCGTTCATCATCTGCTCTCGGAGCGCCCCCGGATCGGCGTTCAATGTTTCTTGTAGGTAATCCGCGAGTTGAGGGGGCACTTTGCCTACCATCTCCTCTAAATAGGTTCTCACCGCTGGGTGCTGCTTCGCATTTGAACACAAAGACCATTTCGCTGAGGCACCCGTGAGATATAGGTGGACTGACTGTTCTTCACTACAGAACCGCATCTCGGAAACCAGTCTCTCAATTACACGGCGGTCACCTGATGCGAAGAACGCACCCCACAACATGTCATTCACGGATGGATCGTGACCGTCCCAATTCAGAATGGTGTCCCTGTTGCGAGAGAGTGAATAGCAATATGAGAAAAAAGATCTACCATCAACAAGCTGGTTGATCGTCTCTTCGACACTTTGACTGTCAGCAAATGCCGACGACATGACAACTGTAAAGAAGCCGACCATTGGCGATTGAGCACTTTTGTCTGTCAAAATACCGGCCTTGTCAACTGTCCGCATCAACGCAGGGAGCAGGAGTAAGTTCGGTTTGCGATAGAAAAAGGTGAGTTGATGATTCATTTCGTCGGAGCTGAGAACGCTGTCCTCAATCACTCGAAAAGAAAACTCCATCGGGACTTTCTGTTGTCGCACATTCTCGAATACCGTTGTGCTAATTGTGTAGATCCCTAACGGATCGGTTCGCTCCAGACGAATGACCAGAGGTTGCTTAACCAAGTGCATCATGGGAGCTGGAGCACCTTGCCAGACAGTCAATTTCTCTTGATGACCATATACCGACCCGTCAGGCTTCCGAATGGTAATATCATAAGTGAGGTCTGCATTTCCATTTTGATCCTTGGCAGATGTAGAGAAAATGAGAATGGGAATAACCTCATCACCGCGCCTGTAGGTGTCCACCGGTTTGATTTTAGGCATTTCCGGTTTTTGCCACTCATCGAAGAAACCTCTCTCATCGATAAGCACTCCTATTACATTAAGTCCCTCGCTCCTGTAATCCACCTGAGCTTGGAGGGAATCGCCATTGGTGGCAAACAAATGACTTGAGAATATCGTGAGCGCTAGTAGCGATGACGCTAACGGCCTCATAGGTTACCTCTATTGTTGTTGCTGCCTAACATCCGACGACAATTATTCCACCTTCTCTACCTTCAAAAAGTTCGTTGACCCGCGCCCAAAGAACGGTTGTCCGGCCATCATTACCACGTAGTCGCCGCGTTTGATCATGCCCGAGTCAAGCAACCGTTGCTGAATCACCTCCAGCGCCTTGTCTGAGTCTCCCGTCAGGTCGTGTCCGTCAATCACCATGCCGCGTACACCCCAGATCAGTTGCAGGCGACGGAGAATCTTTGCCCGGTCGGTAATGGCAATGATGCTTGGCCGCGGCCGGTACCGTGAGATGACACGCGCTGTCTGGCCCGAGTGTGTGACGGTAACAATAGCGGCGGCGCTCATCTGCTCGGCAAGCACGCACGCTGCACGACCGAGGGCATCGAGCCGGCTCTCCACAATCTCGTGCGGCCTGTCCAGCACGCGCAACTGCCCGACGTATTCCGTTTCCACTTTCTTGATGATGCGGTCCATGATCTGCACGGCTTCCAACGGGTACTTGCCGACAGACGTTTCTCCGCTGAGCATGACCGCATCGCCGCCGTCGATCACGGCGTTGGCGACGTCGTTCGCTTCGGCACGGGTTGGCGTCGGGTTATTGATCATCGACTCCAACATCTGCGTTGCGATAATAACCGGTTTCCCTGCCTGGTTGCATTTTTTGATGATCATCTTCTGGAGAATTGGAACATCCTCCGGCGGCAACTCCACGCCAAGGTCGCCACGCGCCACCATCACGCCATCGGCTTCGGCAATGATCGAATCAATGTTGGCTACCGCCTGTGGCTTCTCGATCTTGGCAATAATCGGGAGGTAACGTCCTTCTTTTATCCGCTCGATGATTGCCGCGCGCAGTTCTTTGATATCTTCCGCAGTCCGAACGAACGAGAGCGCTACGAAATCGATGTCGTGCTTGATACCAAACTCAAGGTCACGCAAATCCTTCGCGGTAAACGATGGGGCACTCACCGCAACATTCGGCAGATTAATCCCCTTGTGTGCTGAGAGTGTTCCACCGATCACCACTTCACACACAACGTCGGTCTGTTTTACTTCCAACACCTGAACACGCAGCTTTCCATCATCCAACAAAATCCTGTCGCCGGGATGGACGTCCTTCGTGAGGTTCATGTACGTTGTGCTCACCCGCGTTTCGTCACCAATGATGGGATCGGTGGTGATGGTGAAGCGGGCTCCCGGCCGCAGTTCAACAAACGGGACGTTCAGATCACCGATACGGATCTTGGGTCCCTGAAGATCCTGCAACACGGCAAGGTGTTCCCCGGTTCGCTCCATTGCTTCATGGACATGTTGCAGTGTTAGAAGATGGTCTTCGTACGTGCCGTGAGAAAAATTCAACCTCACCACATCCATACCTGCGTGGATGAGTTGCATCAGCATCTCAGTGCTGCTGGTGGAAGGTCCGAGCGTACAAACGGTTTTAGTTTTTCCGTGCATCTATGTTTTCCTGAATGTTCATTTGCTTTGCTTGCTTAAGAAGCGCCCTTTGCTCTGCCAGGATGGGGAGAATTTCGCCCGCTGATCCTTGCAGAAATT
The DNA here is from genome assembly GCA_964538485.1 of uncultured Chitinophagales bacterium. Taxonomy (GTDB): domain Bacteria; phylum Bacteroidota; class Ignavibacteria; order UBA10030; family UBA6906; genus JBJXHC01. The sequence goes on from CAZIHJ010000029.1 coordinate 3,099, forward strand.
CGTCTGCTTTGGGCGTTAATGGGGTTGGTTCCGGATTGATCTCAACGATAAAAGCGCCCTGTTGCTTTGCCGCCATCGGTATTGAAGCGGCGGGATAGACAACTCCGGATGTACCGATGGAAAGAAAGAGATCCGCATCGGTTGCTGCCCGTATCGCACTGTTCCATTCGTCCTCCGGCAAAATCTCACCGAACCAAACAACATCCGGACGGATTGTACCTGTGCAGCCAGGAACGATGCATAAGGGAACACCGACTTGCTCAAACACCTGCGCGTTGCTGTAGACTGTTCCACACTTCATGCAATAATTCCGCTCGATGTTGCCGTGAAGCTCGCAGACGTTGGTGCTTCCAGCGCGCCGGTGCAGGTTGTCGATATTCTGCGTAACGACAATAATCGAATCGAACAACTGTTCCATTCTCGCCAGCGCAAGATGTCCGGGATTCGGTTGCACCTCGGCGATGATTTTCTTCCGCGCCTTGTACCATTCCCACACCAGTTCCGGATTCCGCATAAACGCGTTGATGTTGGCAAGCTCCTCCGGCTTGAACTTTCCCCAGATGCCGTCGTTGCCGCGGAACGTGGGCACGCCACTCTCCGCCGAAATGCCGGCACCCGTGAAGGCCACAACATTCCGTGCACGGGCGAGACAAGAAATCAGTTCACCTGAGAGTTGAGTCATCGGGTTGGCTCGAGAGTAAGATGTTGCCATCGGGCATCCTCTTCCGGTGGGATACTTGTCCGTACCGTTTTGTAGCCACCATTCAGCCACAAATGTGTTTGGTCGTCATAATGCTTATGAAGCACCTGTCCCGATTGGCCACTGGGCAATATCGTCCGCGCCGCGCCCGGCGTTGCAAAGTCAACGATCTGCCGGATGGAGGCACCAACAGTGACAGCGAATGGATCGTTGTAACTATACTCACCGCTGACCAGCGTTGTCGATCCGCCGCCGTAAGGAAATGGTCCGATATTGAATATGCGATCAAGTGGCTTCTGAAGTCCAAACGGGTGTTGTAACGTTACCGTGTGGAGTTCTCCCCATCGCCACGTCTTCATTTCCGGCCCGAAGCGTTCCCGCAAAGCCCTGACAGCATCATTCATGCTCTGCCGAATGATATCATCGCGTGTTTCGATCGATTCTGTCCCGGCAATATCGAACCAGGGTGATGTTCCTTCCGCAACCAGTCTGGTTATTGCACGAATCGGTACGTTCACAAGGATAACATAGTCGTGGAACAATTCATCGCCCATTTCATCTTTGAATGTATTATCCAGCAACTTCACAAAGAACTGCTGATAGACGCTGGTGGCAATATCATCCTCGCCGAAAACAAAATCCCAGTTCTGAAGATATTCCATGATCAGGCCCTTGTCCATCAGCTCGAACGTGCTGTCGCTGCACGCAGCAAGAATAAACGGCAGGAATTCCCGGGCATGAACGGAGTATTTGTCGTTCTGCAGTCGCTCGAAGTCCTGGAGAGTGAACTTCCCTTCACCACCCAGAACTTCGCGCAGACGTTGAATACGCGATGGCGGTTCCCACATGTCCGAAATGTGGTAAGGGTAAGTGTCATCCACCAGCTTGTTGTTTGCCGTGGCAATGAACCCTTCCGGCGGATTGAAGAGATGCGGGAGTTTCTCGAAAGGAACGTAGCCTTTCCATTCCGTCGCGGGATCCCAGCCCGGAAGCGGCAGTGTGCTGTTCTGTTTTCCCCGTATGGGCAATTTCACGCCACACCAGTATCCGATATTGCCAGCGCTGTCACCGTACACAAAGTTCTGGCCGGGGCCGGCAAATGTGCTTACACCATGGGTGAATTCGTTCCAATTCGATGCGCGGTTGATGATGTTGAATGCGTCTATCTGATCGTTCACATCGTGTCCGGTCCACCGCATGCTTGCAACGAATGACGGATCAGCTTTTTTCATCGTTGTCCGGATATCGGTCACAATCGGGCCGTGGTGTGTGGCTCGAATAGTGATCGGTACAGCCGTATCCCCTTTGACGCGAATCTCCTCTTGGCGAATACTCAGCGGGCGCCAGGCATCATTATAGAGATAACGTGTCGGATTTGTTGAATCGATTTCTTCGATATAGAAGTCCGCGTCGTCTGCCATGACATTGGTTAGCCCCCACGCGATGGAAGCATTGCGTCCCACTATTATTCCGGGGATACCGGGGATGGACATCCCTCCTACATCATATCCGGGTGCGCGCAGATGAAGTTCATAGAACTTCGATGGCGACTGCAATTGAAGGTGTGTATCGTTGGCAAGCAGCACTTTCCCGGTTGCAGATTTTCCGGGGCCAACGGCCCACGCGTTGCTTCCACCCAGCATCCCGGCGTGTCCGGAAAACGCCCTGAACTCCTTTGCAGTTCGCATGAACTCCAACCCCGCGTCGGCATATCGCTGCCAGTCGGTAGTAGGAACCACCGGGGCGACCTCCCGCGGAAATGTCGGGAAGATATCAACCGCCTTCTCCAACCCGACCCGCTGTGCAATGGATCCAAGAGTGAGGTCTACCCACCAGGAGAGATTCAGCTCCCACGCCATGAGGCGTCCAATCATAATGCTGTGGACGGGTCGCCAGGGTTCGGGTTCATAATCGAGCATATCGAACTCAACGGGGTACTTTCCCTTATTGGTTTCGATGAATGCATTCACTCCATCGGAGTAGGATTGAAGCCGGTTGCGTGATTCTTCTGTAATCTGTTGTTCAATGTTCTCCGAGACAGTGCGTATGCCGATGATCCTGAACATCTTATCGAATGGTAACGTGGCGCTTCCAAACAACTCCGAGAGGCGGCCTTCCCCGACACGGCGCGCCATGTCCATCTGCCAGAGACGGTCCTGGGCATGGACGAAACCAAATGCAAACATCAGATCATGTTCATCCTGCGCTTCGATGATGGGAACGCCGAATTCATCCCGCTGGACCTTCACTGGGGAGTGCAGACCGGGAAGCGCAATCGAACCGGAGGTTTGTGGGACGGATTTGTTGACCTGGTACCGGAGGAATAACAACACGGCAATGACGGCGAGGAGGGCCACGCCGAGCAAGCCGATGATCACCTTCGCTTTGGTACTCAACAACAGCTCCGAATGGGGGGAAATAAAAAGTCCGTCACGAGGGACGGACTTCAATATATCGAATCGAGCTTACTCTTGCAATGTCAGAATCGGTAGGAGAATGTGAGGATGAGGTTGTTTGTGGCGATATCTTCATCAACCTGTGACGTGCGGTCGTAGTTGGACCGGAAGCTCTTCCACCAGCCGCGCGCATAGCCGAGATCAAGCATGGTAAATTCGCTCAACTGGAAGCCGAGTCCCCCTGTGACATACTTTTGATCGAATGAGGAGGGGTCGCCTTCAAAGGGTGATGTGTTGTAGATAAATCCACCGCGTACCCGCACGCCAAGGTCGCGTATATCATACTCCAACCCGGCGCGGAGGTTGGCCGTCGGTCGGAAAATCTCCTTGATGTCTTTGTTCAATGCAATCAGGTCGGGATTCGCATCCTCAAATTTTAACTGCGTCCAATCTGTGTATTCCACATCTCCGGAAATCACAAGATCGCGGATGATGACAGAAGCACCTGCACCGAATATCCATGGCGTCATGATATTGTACTCGCCAGAACCAATGCTCTCATACGGACCGGCAGCCGGAAGGACGTCACCGTTGTCAAAGTAGCTGTTCGCAATGGTGCTGAATGTTTCGCTCACTTCGTACGACGTCGGAGTTTTGACCGTCATGCCAAATCGAAAGCGATCCGGCACGCGGTACTGCAACCCGAGCTTTGCATTGAAACCGGAAAGATCGCTTTCCACAATATCATCAACGGTCACCCTGTCAAAATCGAACGGCATGGTTTCATACACACGGCGTGTGTCTGCCTCCGTATAGGAGCGTTCATATGTGTAGCTTCCTGTGGCATACGTAAGCGTGGCTCCTACAGAGAGGTTTCTTGCGACATCAATAGCAACTCCGGCAGACCAATTATTCACTCCTCCGCCCTCCAACACTTTTCCGGATTGGGTGACCCGGTTAGTGATCTGACTATTGAAACGTCCGGTATTCGTATCGGCGTAAGCAAGTCCAAGTTCTTCGGCGATGGTTACATCAGGTGGATAGAGTTGCCCATCCGGCGCCCATGTCTGAATGATGCTGCTATTGGGATTGAAGCCCTCGAAGGAGAGTCCTGTGGTGAAATTGCTCTGGCGCGCATAGCCGAATGCGAACACGAGACTGCCCCGTTGCACCGGCACCGGGAATACGAGTCCAAGAGAATTCAGGTTGGTTGCGTTGTTGGTATACGAACGGTTCTCACCGAAGAATGTGCTTTTATCCTTGCCATTGAAATGTGAAAGGCCGAAGGAAAATTCGCCATGTTCAATCTGTGCAAGGCCCGCCGGATTCCAGTAGAGCGCGGTATAGTCGTTCGCAACGCCAATGTAGGCATTACCCATTCCAAGAGATCGAGCGCCCACGCCGAAACCCGGCGTCGCGAAACGGAGTGCGTCCTCCGGAAACTGCGCGAGGGTCTGCGATGATACTCCAATCAACAACATTGTCAGCAACAGCAAACACGATGATTGTCCTCTACACATCCGCACTCTCATTCATTCTCCGATTATTATCCGTGTGACACCGTTATCGTTTACCGCCACCACGTGTTGAGCCGGAATTCCCGCCACGGCTGCCACCGGTGTTTGCTGGAGGATTGCTCGGCTGTGGGGTTGGGGCAGGAGCAACTGACCTGCCGCCTCCGGTCCGAGTCGATCCACCATTATTCCCGGGCTGTGTACTTTCGGGTTGCTTTGTTGGACGGCGCGGTGCGGTACGCGTGGTTGTGCCCGTGCGTGAACCTCCCGTGCGCGATGATCCGCCACGCACCGATGTGCCTTCCCTGGAACCGGCCCGCGTACCCTTCACTTCCCTGCGACCCGTTGATGTCTTCAAGTCCTTCGTTTCGGGTGCACGTGAACCACCGGATGAATTTCGTACTCCTGTTGGCAAATCCACACGACCTGCATCGCTGCCGCGCGAACCAACTTCAGAGCCACGGGAGCTTGCGCTGCCGCGGGTACTTCCGACAGTTCTTGTCGAGCCGCGACCACCACCCGCATAATCACGATAACGATAATACGGCGTATGAACAGGGGGATAGTATCCAAACCCATATCCGTAGCCATACCCTGGTGACCACCATCCGCCATAGACCGGTGCGTAATTCCAGCACCACCATGGATCGTAATATCTCCATGACCACGGATCATAATAGTACCCTACCCCAACACCGAGAAGAATGGTCGAAGGATAGTATCCCATATAAAATCTGTTGCGCGGGTATCCGTAATCATCGAAGTAATAGTCATTCTCCTCGACCGATGAGTCTGCGTACGCTACCTCTTCCGACGGCGTCTCTTCTTCTTCATAGGTGTACTCATCGTCGGGTTTTTCCGTACGAGTAGAGCCAACCTGGGTGTAACATCCGGTCAGGAATACCGAAAGCAGGATTATCCCCAGGATGAGAATTATTGGTGGGTGTTTCATTGCGGAACCCTTTCCGTAAATCACTTAGTTAACTACCGGTTACGCTGCAATCCGAGTGCCACAGATACCCTCGTAAAGAGCTGCTTCTGGGGCAATTGGTTGCCTGTTATTGAATTTCTTGTGTACATAAGTGGACAGGGTCGAAACCCCCGTTCACTAATAAGAACACTAAAAAAACTGAATATACTCCAGGCGGATAGTCCTATTTCCGACCGTAATGTCCTCTCCGTTCTTGATCAAATCCTTCAAATTGAATCCAAGAGTAAACCCTCCTCCAACAGACCACCGTGCCCCGAGATTCAAGTAGCCCCGTCCTTTCCCAATCGCTCCACCGTGGCTGTCATTCGCCCCAACATTGTACTCAAGCAGGAATGAGAACACCGAGCCTATCGTCTTTTCTGCACCAACGAAGAAATTGAGATCCTCGTCGCCATCGCCACGTTCGAGACTATAATTCAGGCCGCCATGCAAGCTCAGGTCGCCGAGCAATGAGTAGTTCCTGCTAACTACGGTATAGAACCCGGGCGACTTTATCTGGTAACGATCCAAATCCTTGAGGTAACCGTCTCTTCCTTGGGAATCAAACCCGAGTGCAATCGCCGGCCAGTCTTCACTCTCATCAATGACGCGCACTTTCACATTGATACCGGGAAGTTCGTTCATCACCGGCTCATCAGCACCCAGAAGCCGCGATCCTCCGTACGAAAGCCCAATGCTCAATTGATCCAGAATGCCAACCGAAAGTCCGAGAAGAACCCCACCTTCCTGATAGAAATCCATGTCCATGGCAACGCTCGCCTTGGGAAGCATGCCTGCCGTTGGAACATCCACCAGATAGCGCGGCTCGATATTTGCACCTTCGCCGGCAGAGCCCTGAGCCCAACCTGTTCTTGAAATCAACAGCGCAAGTATCGCCACAATCAACCGGTTCGTCACACTGGTCCTTTCACCAATGACTTAAAATATAGACAACAACGGAGGGAGATTCAAGTTGAGGATGCCGGGCTAGAACTCGTCATCGTCCCCGAAAACTTTCCGTACATCCTTCGAGAGTTGTGTCTTCGGCGGCTCCACCGTCGCCCGTCGGGCGCGGGGTTGTGGACGTTCGGATTCTTGTGATGATACATCTTGATCGGGCAACAGGGGCTTAACGGAGAACCCCTCTTCGAAACCTTCCGCGGCATCAGTTGAAGTACGTGGTTCGATCATCAAAGGAATGATCCGGGGTCGTGCTGACTCCTCGTCGTTGTACTGTGGACGGAGTTTCGCGCCCGGGAAATACTTGGCCTGAAGTTCTTGACGCATTGCAATCAGTTCCTCTTCATCGATCGTCATCAATCGATGATTGGTGAGGTAGAAGTCTCCGTTAATCATCACGTCCGAAATATCGCGGGAGTTAAGCGAGGAGAGAAGAAGGTTCGCCAGGTCATTGGCGTGAGGATGCATGGCAACAGGAGGGATGCAGATGTTGTTCAGTGAGAAGAACGTGAGATCTGCCTTTTTCCCGACTTCAATAGAGCCCGTCTCGCCTTCCAGTCCCAAAGCCGTCGCGCCGTTGATCGTTGCCATGTGCAGGATGTCAAGCGGGGCAAGCGCGGTACATCCCGGGATCAGGAATGGAAGTTGATGCAGAAATTGCATCTCCTTCACCATGTCCGTATTTCCCCAATCGGTTCCCAGACAACGATGGCCTCCCTGTTCAAGTAACGTTCGCAAGGCAGGATAGCCCGTTTGTTTTCGTGCTGTCGATAAAGGGGTGATTGCAGTGGAGAACCCTGCCTCTGCTGCTGAGTGAACTTCCTCAGCGGTTGCATGATTCATGTGAATGAGAAGTGAGTTATTGCTGAGCGTATTGTAGTCGCGCAGCACGGTGAACACATTCTTCTGAAAATTCTTCTTTACCGTTTCACTATCTTCGCGCTGCTCGGCAATATGTGCCACCGTCGGGAATTTGAACTCGTTTGCCGCCCGTAACAGGTTATCGAACGCATAGACGGTGAAGTCCTCCTCCCTGCCAAGACTGAGCAGAAACCTGGGAGCCCGCGGCCCCAGCTCGCGTGCCTGTCTTATCTGGTCCCAGTTTTGCAAGGCGACGACCGTTTTCACGTCTGTCCGGTCAATTGCCTGCAACAGCTGAACAAACGCTTTGTCGTTGAAGGACAATGGAAATTCACCCACACACGTCGTCCCCGATTTCAAATGACTGAAATAGGCAACCTGATAGAGCGAGCGAACATCGGCATAGCTTTCTTCCGAGAGAAGTCGCTGCGATGCTTCATGGAGACGGATATCCCGTTTCCACAGTGAGAAGTGCAGTCCGGCGGTCCGCTCGCACAGCAAAACACTCTCACTGTGGAAATGCGCATTGACGAATCCGGGAATGATGAGCTTGTTTGACGCATCAATAACAGTTGCGTAAGGATGCAATGATGCAAAGAGATCGGGCCGATCCGAGATTTCCATGATGCGACCATCGCGAATCAAGAGATCAAGCCGACCACCGCGTCCCTGGGCATCACAGGTGATAACGTTCCCATTGGCGATAATCTTCATGGATGCATCCGCAGCGGAACTCATAAGCTTCGTTTCCAGCTTGTACCGTCTTTTTTATCTTCGAGAGTGATACCACTCTGTGCCAGTCCATCGCGGATTTTGTCGGAGAGCGCCCAGAGTTTCTGGGCTCGGACTTCTTTACGGAGATCAATGATGAGGTTAAGGAGAGCTTCCTCCGTTGCCACCGTGGAACCAGAATTGTCTTCACCAAACCCAATGCCGAGTATCGTGCCGCCCAGCTCAGTGAAGAAGGTTTCAACCCCTTCGAGAAAAGCCGCGCTCACTGCCGAACTTGATGCCAGATGCTGATTTATCTCCCTACTCAGATCGAAGAGCACGGCAATTGCCTGAGGTGTATTGAAATCATCGTCCATTGCGGCAAGGAATTTCGCTCTATACTCAGCCAGATTAATCTCAACGGCAGCATCAGGACCCGCGGTGGGCTTACGCTCTTTGATCAGTCGCAGTGTATTCGTCAACCGTTCCAGTCCTTTGGCGGCACCGTCAATTGCCTCGTTGCTGAAATCAAGTGTGCTGCGGTAATGACTCTGGAGGATAAAAAACCTGACCACCTCGGGTCGCCATTTCTTGAACGCGTCCTTCAGCGTTGTGAAGTTGCCGAGCGATTTCCCCATCTTCTGCCCGTTGACCGTCACCATATTATTATGGAGCCAGTACTTCACAAACTGTTTTCCCGTAGCACCTTCACTCTGCGCAATCTCGCATTCGTGGTGGGGAAACTGGTTTTCCAGCCCGCCGCCGTGGATATCAAAGCTCTCGCCCAAGTACTTCATTGACATCGCAGAACACTCGACGTGCCAGCCGGGAAACCCCACACCCCACGGACTCGGCCATCGCATAATGTGTTCCGGCTCGGCCTTCTTCCATAATGCAAAATCGGCAGGGTGACGTTTCTCCGCTTTGACTTCCACGCGTGCGCCGGCTTCAAGTTCGTCCACTGTCCTGCCGGAGAGTTTCCCGTAACCTGCAAACTTGCTCACATCAAAATAAACGGAACCGCTGGACTCGTATGCTATGCCTTTGTCGATGAGAGTCAGGATAATTTCTATCTGTTCCGTGATGTGGCCGGTTGCGCGTGGCGAAATATCCGGCCTGAGAACATTTAGCGCATCCATATCCTCAAAGTAGCTTCGTGTGTACGTCTCGGCGATTTCCATCGGGTGCTTCTGCTCGATCTTGCCTTGCTTCAATAACCTGTCTTCACCTTCATTCGTTTCGCCGAGCAAGTGGCCAACGTCTGTGATGTTCTGGACGTACAACACCTTGTTGCCAGAGTAGCGAAGATACCGCACGATCACATCAAACGATACGTAGCTCTTGGCATGACCGAGATGCGAGTGGCCATAGACCGTCGGGCCGCAGACATACATACGGACGAAGCCGGGTGTCAGCGGCTGGAATTCTTCTTTCTTGCGGGTGAGGGTATTATGAACGCTAAGAGTCATGCTTGATCAGTTTGTTTTCACTCCAATCAATTCTTTTGCACCGGCCAACGCCGCTTCTGTTACCCGGGCGCCGCTCATCAGTTTGGCGACTTCGTGGACGCGTTCGTCAGGTGAGAGTAGCTGCACAGTTGTCCGTGCCCGTTCACCTTTTTCGGTTTTCCTCACCACGAAATGCGCATCAGCGAGACCGGCAATCTGCGGGAGATGCGTGATGGCAATAACCTGGTGTTGGGCGGAGAGGGCTTTCATGCTCATGCCCACAGTCTGCGCAATCCGGCCACTCACCCCGGAATCAATCTCATCGAAAATCAGCACAGGCACTCCGCCGGACCTGGCCATAATGCTCTTCAGTGCAAGCATAATGCGGGAGATTTCTCCGCCGGAAGCCACACGTGCAAGCGGTTTGGGCTCTTCACCACGGTTGGTGGAAATATGGAACTCCACAATATCGCACCCGTTTGCGCCAAGGCCGATCCGCTGTTTGCCCCTGAGAGAATACTGGCCCTGCCCGTTCTTAATAGATGACTCATCAACAGTAATTTGTTGGACTGAGACGGTAAGCGTCGCGTTGGGAATCCCCAACTTGCCTAGCTCTACAACAACCGCCTTCTCCAGCTTGCGGGCAACTTCCTGTCGCTTTACGCTCAATCGTTGTGCAACCGCGCCGCATTGGGTTCTGCGTTCGTCCAATTCTCCGGCAAGCTTCTTCAATACATTATCGAAGTTTTCGGCAAGCGATGCTTCGCGGCCTATCTGTTCGCGATGTGCGAGGATTGAATCAAGCGACCCGCCATACTTTTTTTTCAGCAGAGCCAGCATGCCGAGACGCTGGCGAATTGTTTCCAATCGTTCGGGATTGAACTCTATTCCGGTATTGTAGCTTTGTATGAACTTGGCCAGCTCACTGATGATCGCTTCCGCCGAGACGCCTTCCGATGCAGCACCATCGAATTCCTTGTCTATCAGTGCAAGTTCGCGCAACATGTTCCGCGCAATCACCAGTTGGTCGCGCACAGAGTGTTCACTTTCGTAGAGCAGTTCGTACAGTTTTGCCGTTGAGCTGTGCAAGGTTTCCGCATTCTCCAGAAGGCGCAACTCTGATTCAAGCGCCTCCTCCTCACCTGCCTGCGGATTGACGGCGTCTATTTCTTTCATCTGAAAGGCGTGAAGCTCCAGCTTCTCTTTCAGGTGTTGTTCTCGCTGCCGGAGCGTGTCAACCTCGTTCATTATCTCCTTGAACGATGCAAAACCCGTCCTGTACTCGTCCCGCAAACCGTCGAGTCCTCCGAATTCATCCAGCATATCGACGTGTGTCTGCGGTCGCAACAAGGATTGGTGCTCATGCTGACCGTGAAGGTCCACAAGATATTCGCCCACCTCCTTCAGGATGGCAAGCGTGGAGGGGGAATCATTGATAAAACAACGACTCTGCCCTCGTGCAGAGATTTCTCTCCGCACAATCACTTCATCACCATACTCCAACTCGTGCTGCTGGAACAGTTGTTTCAATTTCTTGTTTCCCGTCGTGCCAAAGGTTCCTTCCACGATGGCCTTCTCCGCTCCGGAGCGAATCACTTCGGTGCTGGCGCGAGCGCCAAGAATGAGACCCAGCGCATCAATGAGGATGGATTTGCCTGCGCCTGTTTCGCCCGTGATAATCACGAGACCGGCGGAAAATTCCACCGTCAGCTCATCGATGAGCGCGTAGTTTTTGATGAAAAGGGTTTTAAGCATGTGTGCAGAAAGATTGCACCAATCTACCCATCTTTGGGTAAAGTTTCAATGAGATTGGCGGACCGTCAGTTGGGTGAAATATCAGATGCAGGGGTGTCATCAAGTGGTGAAGGGGGAAAGAACAGGATTTCCGGAACATCGGGGATGATGCCGTGAAAGTATGCGAAGTGAAGGAATTCCCGCAGTCCCGCGATTGCCGCTTCGGATCGTGTCAGACTGAACTTCCCAAGGTACTCATCGGCCTCTTCCAGCGAGAACCCTCCGGGCAATTCCATTCCGGCCAGAGCTTCGAGCGATGTGAGGGGGCTTTTCTGCAGAAGGTCGATCTCATCATCGGGAAGATCGCCTTCACGCGTACACCAGAACCCATGGACGTATGGCAGGCCGGTCATGTCGTTCCAGTGATCAATAAGGTCGATGGTATTGGTGCGACCGCGCGTTACGCGGAGAGATGCATCACCAACAAGAAGCGCTGCATCAGCCAAACGGAGTTTTTCATCAAGAGAACCAACGGCAACAACAAGTTTGGGATCCAGATCAAACTCCTCGGCAAGGATGATACGCGCAAGCACGATTTCCGATGAAGAAGATGGATCGATTGCAACAGTGTCAACACTGTGCAGACCGTCCCTAAAACACAAACTGATGGTATCAGAAGCTTCCTGCGAATGAAGCATAATGTCGCGCAAGATGACGTAGTCTGAACTGTCTTTGGCAAAATCAATGGGTGCAAGAAATGCTGTGGAGAGATTCCGTTCCCTTAACTTGATCGCGTTGCGGGCAGGGATGTCGACCTCAACCGACACCCCCGCAAGTCGTTGGGCGCCAAGTGAAAGCCGGCGACAGTAAAGATCGTTCTGGATGCCGAGAAGTTTGGCCACGGGTCGTTTGATGAAATACGTAAGCCGTTCCCCTGCACGGGTGAACGGCTTGAAAGCACATCAGTGTATCATCTAGTTCAGTGTAACAGAGACGTCATCAACAACAGCGGAGTAAAGAACATAGTTGTTGCCCCCCACCGTCTGCACAGCGTATTTATATTTGTCGACTTCAACGAATCCTGAGCCGGCGGACAGGGTTCCCATCTGTGTCGCGGTGAAGGTGTGGGTTCCGGTCGTTGAAATCGCCTGCAGCAAGTGCCCCTGGGAATCACTGACAAGGACAAGAACGGAATCCGTACCGGCGTTTCCCCACGTTACTGTCAGGGGCTGATTGCGCGAAATTTCCTCGCCCGTAAATGGACTGGTAAGTGTCAGATTACCGTTTGGCGATTGTACGCTTCCACTGAACGCCGCGATCACCCCGCTCCCGCTGACGACCCAATCGTGTGGCGAACCGTCAAATGTCACGTTCAACAGTGAGTTATCTGAATAGACAACGGAGTTGAGAACCGAGACCGTGTCAATCACGTTGCCATTCAGCTGTACCTCACCCGCATAGACCAATTGTGATGATGTGGAACCAAGGAACACTCCAATGGCAGACGCTGAACTTCCCGCATCGGTCGTCTGATCATAGAAGACCATCAGGAGACCCTTCAGGTTCGTGACCCCGAATGTTGGGAATATCCCCAATCCCGGAATGGTGATAGTGCTGCCGTTGTCGTCACCGGGGGAAGTCGGATCACTGCCGGACTTACACGCGCAGATCGTGAACATGAGCACAAGACTCATAACGCATAATGTCACTGCGCCGGTGTTCCTTTTGAACGGTGCAAACTTAAGCATTCGTCTTCTGACGGATCGCCTTGCTGGCGAGGTCACGCAGATAATACAACTTCGCACGACGAACGGAGCCTTCCTTCACCTTGTCAATCTTTGCGATCCGTGGTGAATGGAGTGGGAAGATGCGTTCCACACCAACGCCGTCGGAGACCTTACGAACGGTAAACGTGGCGTTCATACCGGAACCATGCTTGCCAATGACCACACCCTGGAATTGCTGGATACGCTCCTTGTCGCCTTCGATGACGCGCACATGCACGTTGATGGTATCGCCGGCCGAGAAGGTCGGCAGGCCGGTTTTCATTTGTGTCGCTTCGACCAGCTTAATCTTGTCCATGTTCTTCTCCTGAAAAGTGTTCTAGTAAATCTTTCCTTCGGCTGGCAGTACGCTGTTGCTGCTGTTCTGCCCTCCATGTTGCAATCTCTGCGTGGTTTCCTCCGAGAAGCACTTCCGGCACGTTCATCCCGCGAAATTCGGCAGGTCTCGTATATTGTGGGGCGTCAAGGAGGTTGCTCTGAAATGAATCGCCAAGCAACGATTCTCCGTCTCCCAACACACCGGGGATCAAACGGACAACCGTATCAATCAATACGAGTGCCGGTAGTTCACCACCCGTCAGGACATAATCTCCGATCGAGATCTCTCTCGTTATGAGCTTCTCCCGGATGCGTTCATCAATTCCCTTGTAATGTCCGCAGAGGAGAAGAAGGTTCGTTCTGAGCGAAAGTTCGTTCGCAACTCTCTGAGTCAGTCTCTCACCATCCGCGGTGAGATAAATGACCTCGTCGTACATCCTGTTCTCTTGCAATTTCTCAATGCACGTGAACACCGGTTCCGGCTTGAGGATCATTCCGGCGCCGCCGCCAAATGGCGTATCATCAATAGTCTTGTGCTTGTCGCTGGTGTAGTCGCGCAGATCATGCAATTCGACTTCCACAAGTTGTTTTTCCCGGGCCCGCTTCAAGATGCTCTCGTTGAGCGGGCTGACCATCAGCTTGGGAAATCCCGTCACCACGTCAATGTGCATCATCCTCCGGTCATCCCCTCAATGAGCTCGACGCGCATAACTCGTTGCTTCACATCCACCGAACGAATAAACTCCTTGACTGCAGGAATGAGCACTTCCTTTCCTGCGTTCTCCACGACATATACATCGTGCGCTGCCATTTTCAACACTTCCTTCACCACACCAACCGGTTGATCGTGTTGATCGATCACTGCCATTCCAACAACATCATGAATGAAGTACGTACCCTTGGGCAGTTTGATCTTCTGCTCCTCGCTCACGAAGAGGAGCAGGCCCACGAGCCGTTCCGCAGCATTCCGATCCGGCACCTCTGCAAAGCTCATTCGTGCGCCACGATCCTCCACCCGTACTCCGGACACGGTCAATTCACGTGTCTCGTTCTCTCCTGTTCCTGCGAGCACGCTCTTGAGCTTCTTAAATCGTGCTGTCGAGCTTGTCATCGGCTGGACAATGACATCACCCCGGATACCAAATGCCTTGACAATTTTTCCAATTGCGTACAGTGAACGATTCCCGGAGCTCAATCCTCAATTTCCAGAATTGCACGTTTCCCTTCTTTAGCCGCAACTGCCGAGAGAAGCGTACGCATGGCCTGCGCTGTCCGCCCTTTCTTTCCGATCACTTTTCCGATGTCTTGCGCACCAACCTGGAGCCGGAAGACGATCTTCTCGTCCTTGGCTTCCTGGTCGAGTAACACGGCTTCGGGATGGTCGACAAGATGCTTCGCGATGAACTCGATGAACTCCTTCATAGCGCCCTCCTTGATCCGGTTTCCGGTCCTACAGTGTACGAAGACCTTCTGATGAGGGGCCACCGCCCGACTGCAGGACGGTACTGCGGCTCAACTCACATCTCACCAATCTGTGCAGGGAACTCGCTGAGAGCTCGCGCTCCGCTCAGGCTTCGGCCGCGGCTTCCGATGCAGCAGGAGCAGCTTCGCCTGACTTCGTTGCCGCCTTTGCCTTGCGGCGGGCAGCGACGCGGCGGGCTTTGCGAACCGTATCCCGCTGACGCTTTTCGGCTTGCGCAACCTGCCACTTCTCCACCTCGGCTGTGATTTTTCCCTCTTCAACACCCTGCTTGGTCAAGCTCCATTTCAGCCAAAGACCATTACGCTGCAATAGGCTTCGCACTGTATCAGTAGGTAGTGCGCCATTTTTGAGCCAGTGAAAAACACGATGCTCTTTGGCTTCTATAAGCATCGGATCACGCAACGGCTCATACCGGCCAATGATCTCCAGGAACTTACCATCGCGTGCCGCACGTGAATCCGCGGCCACAATGTGGTACTGCGGCATTTTCTTCTTGCCAACACGCCGCAACCTCAGTCGAACTGCCACTGTGATACTCCTTATTGTTTTATGTTAGACGTTATCCCAACTCATCACTGCACCCGGGGTGCCGTGAATGTACCTCCGGACAGAACAACCTTTGCCCCACTTGGTCCAATATCTTTCAATCGCGCACCGAACGTTCCGGAAACCGTACCACCAATTTCACCAAAATGCGTGACCTGCACTTCTGCTTCGAGGCTATCCGCGGCGAGGCCGGTTAACTCAAATAGACCAAGTGCCTGAGAGCCGGCGTAATCCGGAACGAAACGGATAAAAACTTGATTGGAATCAGAAGGTCCTCCATACACACGATAGACATACCTCCCAACTTCATCTCCCATAAACTGCAAAAAAAACTTGCCGTACAGAGTCGAATCGTTAAAGGTCGCAATCGTTGTGATGTCGCCGGCCAGATTATAACCGGCGCTCAAACGATTAAACAATTTATGCGACGGAATACCATTCCACGTAAATGAAAGCTCCTCCTCGACGGGTAATGGATCAGGATCGTCATCGATTTCTACCGGAAGATCGTTCCGCCTACAGTCGACCGTACAAAGCGACAAGACCAACAACGTCATCAACCTCTTGTTCATCCCAATCCTGCAGGCAGCTTCATCCCCCGCATCATGCGTCCCATCCGGCCACCCTTACTCATGGTCTTCATCATTTTTTGCATCTGCTCAAACTGTTTCATCAACTTGTTTACTTCCTGCACACTTGTCCCGCTTCCAAGAGCAATACGTTTCCGCCTGCTTCCATTAATGACATTGGGTCTCCGGCGTTCATCAAGAGTCATCGACCGAATGATTGCTTCGATTCGACCCATTGCTTTTTCATCCACGGTCGCATTCTCTGGAAGACGATTCATTCCGGGCAGCATGCCGAGGACTTGATTCAACGGACCCATTTTCTTCACTTCCTGCAACTGATCCAGGAAATCCTCGAGTGTAAATTGTGATTTCCTGAGCTTCTGCTCGAGTTTCTCGGCTTTGACCTGGTCGAATTGTGCCTGCGCTTTTTCGACCAGCGTAACAACATCACCCAGGCCCAGAATACGCGACGCCAGTCTGTCGGGGTGGAAGCGCTCAAGGGCATCCAGTTTCTCCCCGACGCCGATAAACTTGATCGGTTTTCCCACTGTTGCGCGCAGTGAGAGAGCGGCGCCTCCACGCGCGTCGCCGTCCATCTTTGTCAGAACGGCGCCATCAAAATTCAAACGGTCATTGAATGCCTTCGCCGTGTTTACCGCATCCTGCCCGGTCATCGCGTCCACAACAAACAGAATCTCTTGCGGAGTAACGGCCGCCTTGATGGCCTCGACTTCCTTCATCATCTCTTCATCGACATGCAGGCGACCCGCTGTATCGATGATGATGACGTCACGCGCATTCTTTCGTGCGTGGTCCACCGCGTGTTGTGCAATGGCAACGGCCGATGCGCCCCGCTCCACATACACCGGCACCCCCAGTTGCCCGCCAAGAGTGATCAGCTGATCGACAGCAGCGGGCCGGTAAATATCGGCCGCCGCAAGCATCGGATGCTTTCCTTGCCCCTTGAGATGAAGCGCAAGTTTTGCACAGAACGTTGTCTTGCCAGAGCCCTGAAGCCCGGCCACCAGAATAACCGTTGGCGGCAATTGAGCAAAGGCAATGTCCACCTTTGCTGTACCGAGCAAACGAACCAACTCATCGTGGAAGACTTTGACAATGAGCTGGCCGGGAGTAATGCTATGCAGAACCTCCTGGCCGATGGCCTTCTGCTGTACATCGTCGACGAACTGTTTTGCAACTTTATAGTTGACGTCGGCATCAAGAAGAACGCGGCGCACTTCGCGGAGCGTCTCAGCAATGTTCGCTTCTGAGATCTTGCCCTCGCCACGCAGCCGCTTGAAGGCCGCCTCCAACTTCCTGCTTAAGTCCTCAAACATTCAGCGTCCTGCTAAAACACTTCAAAATCAAACACTTAAGGTGCTTCAAAGGGGCTTAAAAAGTACGCAAAAGGGTCTTCTAAAGCAACCGATGTTCCGCTCGAATCGTCTTGTCGAAAGACAAAAAAACCGCCGGTTTACCTTCTCCGGCGGTGATTGCCTCGAATACACTTTGCAACTAACCGGCGCGCTTGAGTGCCTCTGCTCCACTAACAACTTCAAGCAATTCCTTGGTGATGGAGGCCTGGCGTGCCTTATTGTATGAAAGTTGCAGACTTGAGATCATTTCACTGGCGTTTTCAGTAGCATTCTCCATAGCGGCCATCCGGGAGCCAATTTCAGCTGCATTCGACTCCAATAACACACGCCAGACCAGGAAGTTGAGGTGTCTGGGTAATAATGATTGAACGATCTGGGATTGAGACGGCTCATAAATATACTCTACTGCCACAGGATCGGCCGCAATCCCAACCGCGGGGATTGGAAGAAATTGTTCAACGACAATTTTCTGCTGCGCAACAGACTTGAACTCGTTATAGACTATTTCGACACGGTCCACTTCACCCGCAGCATACGCCTCGACGATCTCCCTCGCAATGGCCTGCGCTTTGCCGAATACGAGGTTACCGTAGACGCCGATGTACTTTCCTGCAACTTTGTAATGTCGTTTCGAGAAAAGGTCGAACCCTTTCTTGCCGATGCAATAGAGTCTGAGATTACCCGAGGCATGAAGATCGGCGTACTTTGTGCCGATAAGATTCAGTGTTGCCTTGATGAGATTGGAATTGAACGCTCCGCAAAGACCGCGGTCGGATGTTACCACAACGATTGCCACAGAGCGTACCTCGCGAGGCGCAACAAGCGGGTGTTGACGCAGCGCGTCGCTTCCCGCCAGACCACCAAGCAGAGTCATCATCTTGCGCGCATACGGACGGGCCGCGAACATCGCAGATTGGGCGCGACGGAGTCTCGCAGCGGCAACCATCTTCATGGCGCGCGTGATCTTCTGTGTCTTCTTGACGCCGACAATCCGATTTCGAATTTCGCGCAGTGTTGCCATATTACGCCTTCACCGAAACCTTGAAGGACTCCGTGAATTCTTTGAGCAAAGCGTGGAGTTTCTTGGTGACGTCGTCACTCAGGTCCTTCGTTTGGATGATCGCATCAAGCATGTCCTGATGCTTCAATTCCATTCGTTCGAGCAATTCTTTCTCGTAGCGCAACACGTGTTCAAGCGGAATCTCATCGAGATAGCCATTCGTGCCGGCAAAAATGCTGACGACCTGTTTCTCGACCGGCATCGGCTGATACTGTCCCTGCTTGAGAAGTTCAACAAGACGTGAACCACGTCGCAACTGTTGCAGCGTTGCCTTATCCAGGTCTGATCCAAACTTTGCAAACGCTTCAAGCTCTCGATATTGTGCGAGGTCGAGGCGCAGGCGTCCCGCAATCTTCTTCATCCCCTTGATCTGGGCGTTGCCGCCGACACGAGAGACCGAAATACCGACATTGATGGCCGGGCGAATGCCGGAATTGAACAATGATGGCTCAAGATAAATCTGTCCATCGGTAATGGAAATTACGTTTGTGGGAATGTATGCGGAAACGTCACCCGCCTGTGTTTCGATCACGGGCAATGCCGTAAGACTGCCGCCGCCGAGTTCGTCACTTAACTTCGATGCACGCTCCAACAAACGGGAATGCAGGTAGAACACGTCTCCGGGATATGCTTCGCGACCAGGCGGGCGACGGAGGAGAAGGGATACCTGACGATACGCCTGCGCCTGTTTCGTGAGATCATCGTACACGACCAGCGCGTGACGGCCGCTATCGCGGAAGAACTCACCCAGGGTCGCCCCCGAGTACGGTGAAATAAACTGCAGTGGCGCCGGATCGCTTGCCGTGGCGGCAATGACCGTTGTATACCCCATTGCGCCTTCCTGATGGAGCTTGTCCACAACCTGCGCAACCGTCGAACTCTTCTGGCCGACGGCCACATAAATGCAATACACGGGATTGATGCCGGCCTTCTTCGCTCTCTCGGTATGCGTGTACTTCTGATTGATGATTGCGTCAATGGCAATCGCCGTTTTTCCTGTCTGCCTGTCGCCGATAATCAACTCTCGCTGACCCCGTCCGATCGGAATCATTCCGTCCACCGCCTTGAGACCGGTTTGCAGCGGCTCTTTCACTGGCTGGCGCTGGATGACGCCAAGTGCCTTTCGTTCAAAAGGCATGAACTTATCGGCTTTGATCGGCCCACGACCATCAATGGGCTGGCCAAGCGGGTTAATGACGCGACCGAGCATCTGATCACCAACGGGAATGGAAGCGACGCGACTCGTCCTCTTTACCTGGTCACCTTCCTTGATCGCGCTGGCTTCGCCAAAGAGGATACACCCGACATTATCTTCCTCAAGATTCAACACCATGCCAAACACACCGTGGGGGAATTCCACAAGCTCGCTCATCAACGCCTTGGAGAGACCATACACACGTGCAACACCATCTCCCACCTGCAGCACAGTACCGACATCATAGACGTCGACTTCCTTTTCGAATCCTGCAAGCTGTTTTCTGAGAATTGCAGATACTTCGTCTGGTCTGACTTCTACCATACTCTCATCCTTTTCTGTTCAGATTTTAATTTGCCAATGGACTGCCCGATACGAGCCGCTCGCGCAACATTTCAAGTTGCCTTCTGAGGCTTGCATCAAGCACGGTGTCGTCAATACGAACGACAAGCCCGCCCTTGATTGCCTTGTCGAGTGAAAACCTTATCCGTACTTTCTTCTTCGTGTATTGTTCCAATCGGGCAGCAAGATCCTGTTCCTGAGGTTGCGTCATTTCCACCGCCGTTCGCACCTCGACCGTGACAATTCCCAGACGTTCGTCGCGCAGCAGATTGAATTGCTCAACAACATCGGGCAAGAGTGCCTCGCGGTTCTTGGCTGTCATAAGGTAGACAAAATTCAGAGTTCCCTGACCAATGCGTGGGCCGAACAGCTCCTTGAACACCTGCGTTTTCTTCTGCGGGGAGACAATAGGGCTGTCCACGAGCAGCTTAAACTCGCGGGAATCGCGCAACACTTGACCGATCAGATCAAGGTCTTTCGCCGTGGCATCAATGCTCTTGTTCTCTTCAGCCGCCGCCATGAGTCCCATGGCATACCGCCGCGCAACACGGATATTTTTCATTTAGCTCTTTTGGAAATCCTTGATGACCGTATCAACCAACTGCCGCTGCTTTGCCGTATCGAGATTTGCGTCGAGAATCTTCCCCGCTGCCATGATCGCGAGATCGGCAACTTCTGTGCGAAGCTGGCCAAGCGCTGCTTCTTTTTCGCGCCGGATCTCTTCACGGGCTTGTTCCACCATCTGTCGCGACGATGAATTGGCCTTCTCCATGATCTCCGCCTTCAGCTTCTCACCCATCTCCCGCCCCTCTTTGATAATCCGCTGGGACTGCTCTTCAGCCCGGGCAAGCTGTTGCTTGTTTTGTTCCAGCAAACGACGCCCCTCGGCTTGTGCGTGCTCCGCATCGTGCAATGAGGTGCGGATCAGCTCTTCGCGTGAAGTGAGTGCGGTAAGCAACGGTCCCCACGCCATCTTGCGCAGAGCAATCAGCACCACCACAAACGTGACAATAGTCCAGAATAATAATCCCGGATTGAGTTCTAGCATGACTGATCCTAACGGCTAATAGTTATTTCAGTGCGAGAAGAATGCAGATTACGAGCGCGAAGAATGTTGCACCTTCGATGAGGGCCGCAGCAATAATCATTGATGTCCGAACGGCACCCGCAGCTTCCGGCTGGCGTCCGCTTGCTTCCATTGCCGCAGCTGCAAGCTTGCCAATGCCAAGCCCGGCGCCGATGATGGTTAATGCTGCGCCGAGACCTGCTGCGAGATATGCCCAACCAAGATGTTCCATGTATTTTTCCTCCTATGGGTAAATGTTGTTTTAGTGTCGCTATGATAGTTCAGAATCAGTGCGCGTGTTCTTCCTCGTGCTCGCCCCCATGACCCGCCTGCATCCCGAGACCCATAAAAATACAGGTCAGCATGGTGAAGACGTATGCCTGAAGGAATGCGACAAACAGTTCAAGAAAATTGATTGCGACGACGAATGCTGCCGTAGTAATGGCAATCGGGTACGACTTGAAGATAAAGATCAAGCCGAAAAGGGAAACAATAACGAGATGGCCACCCGTCATATTGGCGAAGAGACGAATACACAGAGCAAATGGCTTGGTAAAGAGTCCGAGAATTTCGATCGGGATCATGATGGGCCAAAGTGGCCAGGGCACTCCACCGGTAAGATGTGCAAGATAGTGACCAAACCCCTGCGCTTTGATCGACGAGACCTGGATCATCACGAAGGCGATAATGGCAAGGCCGGCGGTTACACTGATGTTTCCCGTTGCCGAGGAACCATACGGAATCAATCCCATCAGGTTCATGAGAAGAATATAGAAGAAGGTCGTAAGCACATAGGGCATATACCTGACCCCCGCGATACCCATGTTCGGAATGACGATTTCATCACGAACAAACACAACGAGGGTCTCCATGAGATTTCCCCATCCTTTTGGGACGCGGTTGCGCGTATTAGCCCGGGCGGCCAGCGAAGCAAGGAGAATGAGAATAGCGGCGGCAAACCAGAGAAACACCACATGCTTGGTGATGGAAATATCGAGGGAGAGCGAGCCGATCTGTATCGGATGAAAATCCGGGAGATGCACATGACCCAGAAATGGAAGTTCGATCTCGGGTGCATCCTGAACGTGATGAAAAAGTTGTTGAAACAACTCCCCCACGCTCTGTGGTTTGCTGTGTGCACCAGCAGCGACATGTGTTGTGTCTGCGCTCGACGAAAGAAAAGCCATCGGATTGGGACTCTTAATTTTTCTGTGTTGTGGAAACCTTGCGCTGGATGTACATCAGCTCCAGAACAAGAAACATGATATGGAAACTCAGCACTGAAACAACAAGGGCAACAACATGCAAACCAGCAACCTTCATCAACAACACCAGCATACCGAGCATTGCCAGCATTCTTACGCCCATACCTCCAAGCACCGCCTTCAGAAACGCTTCGTGCGACCTTCCAAGCGAACGTTCGATGGCTACAAATCCCACCAAAACATTCAACGTGCTGATCAACGCACCGACGAACACCGCGATCATGATCTCCGGTGAACCGACCTTCATCAACGGATAGATAGCTACAGCGAAAACGGCTAACAATGTCAACAGTACCTGAATCGGGAATCTACTCTCAATCTTCACGCTTTGCCTTCTCATCGGTATACTTCTCGTCGGCCTTCTTACCAAGCGCAATGGCCTCCTTCAGGAACTTCACCAAACCGCCGGCGACTCCCAAAAACGCGCCCACGAGTGAACACCATGGCGAGGTTCCCAACTTACCATCCAACCAGTAGCCGACAAAGAAGAATGCAACAACGGAGATTGCCAACTGGAGGCCTATTGTGAGGAAGGGCCCGACATCCCTGCCTAACCACCCACCCGGTCGTCCCCCTGACCCAGGCGTATTCATCGCGCTACTACTCTTTCCTTGGAACCGGCGGAACCATCGGTGGTTGCGCGACATTTGACATCGCACACTGACCATCGAACATCGCCCCTTCGTCCACCACCAACTTCGCCGCCCGGATATCACCCTTCATTACCGACTTTGCTTCAAGAATCAGTTTCTCAAAAGCAGTTACAGTTCCCTGAACTTTTCCCGCAACCGAAACATTCTTCGCCGTAACATTTCCTTCCACGATACCAGTCGCACCAACTGCGGCATTCGCTTTCGCCACTACCTCGCCCATCAGCTTTCCGTCAATGCGAATACTTCCCTCGGTTTTCACCACGCCTTCAATCGTCGTCCGTGCACCAACCAGACTCAATTCCCCATTGGTTTGCTGCTTGTCTGCCACAAACACCTCGTTGGTTACTTATTGAATTGTGTGTGTCGTAAGGAGGAACTCCCGGGGATCGAGAGGAACTCCGTCTTTCCAGATTTCAAAATGCAGGTGCGGACCACCACTTGTTTTCCCTGTATCACCGGCAAGGGCAATCAGCTCACCGCGCTTCACAAAAGACTGTCCCGTTCTCAGCAACGACTGATTGTGTTTATACACGGTGAGGTATCCTCCACCGTGCGACAAGATGATCATGTTTCCGTCATCATACGTCCAGGTTGCCAGCACGACATATCCATCGGTGGCTGCATACACGGGAGCGCCGCGTTGTACGGCGTAATCAATACCAAAGTGTCTTTGCGCGGGAACAAACTCCTGTGTGACAAAACCCTCCGTTGGCGGAAGCAGTGGAAACGACACCCGGAATCCTTCATTATTCGCAACAACTGCACCGTAGTACCCTCCGCCTTCCAAATCATAATCAACAGGGAAGGACGTGTCAGGCGTAATCACCTCGGTGAATTGCATCAACGGCGTCTCGACGGCCGCTGATTCAATGGGAGCGCTCACCATGGTAGAAGTCAGGCCGCCCTGCCTATGTCCAGCCGAAACACTCGAATCGCCGAGAGCTTTCCGAAGCTGTCCATTGTAGTCCCGTACCAAGGACAGGTCTTGCGCAAGTGCTTCGAGTCGCTCGTGCGTTTCGCGGAGTTGTTTTCCGTATCTCCGTTCCAATTCAGGATTCGGGATCTGCACGTAATACCCAATTGGTGTATGCACCAAAGCAAGAATAGTCAATCCAACAATGCCAAAGAACGCCCCGATCACCAGCACCCAAGCCGCCCACCGACGCAGATTGAAGCTCTTTGTCTTCGCCCCATCGCCGCTCGGAATAACAAGTATGTTGTAACCTTGTGGAGCCTTTTTCCGACGATGTACTTCCGAGGGCATCTCCATCCTTCAGAATTTGGAGCACAAATATAGGGAAAAGTCCCGCTAATGTCAACGAACAACGACGGTAAGATATTTCTACATAAGTGCTTGTGGGGATTGTGCGGTAAATTGATCCCATCGTTGCTCGATATACCGCGACATCTCTCTTTTAAATACTTCCCGATCAAATCTCAGTGCATGCGAGTGTAGAAATATCGGGTCGAAGGTCATTTGTTCGAACCGTTTGATGGCATCAATAAGGGATTCGATGGTTTGTTCTTGAAATAAAACGCCGGTGCTCTGTCCGGGATCCGATTTCACGGTTTCCAACGCACCGCCGCGGCCAAATGCAATAACCGGCTTTCCGGAAGCCATGGCTTCAAGCGGTACAATCCCGAAATCCTCCTCGCCGGGAAACAACACCGCTTTGCTCCGGGCGTACAGGTCCGCAAGCGTGTCATCTGACACCCAACCAACAAACTCCGTTTTTGCATCAGCGCCGCCCCTCAATCGCGCTGCATCGGGTCCGTCCCCCACGATCACCAAACGGTGCTGCATTCTTTTGCATGCTGCAATCGCAAGGTCAATTCGTTTATAGGGAACAAGTGCGCTAACAATAAGAAAGAAACCCTCGCTTGATGAGGAGGGGTGAAATCGGGAGGTCTCGACCGGAGGATAGATGACGTCGGCGTCGCGTTGATAGATGCGCTTGACCCTGTGTCGGACATTCTCTGAGTTCGCAACAAAAAACGCGGGGTTGATGGCCGTCTTCACGTCCCACCGACGAAGGTAGCCGAGCACGCTTCGTATTCCGAGACGAGTGATGAGTCCGGCATTGCCACGCGCGAAGTACTCGTCGTAGTGGTCCCAAATATAACGCATGGGAGTATGGCAATAGCAAATGTGGAGCGCTTTCCGGTCAACATGAACACCCTTCGCAACACAATGGTGCGAACTGATCACCAGATCAAAATCCCGCAAGTCAAGCATCTGAATTGCGGTCGGGAAAAGAGGGAGATAATGCCGGTACTGTGAGCGCGCAAACGGAAGATGTTGAATAAATGACGTGCGCATCGGCATCCGTTCGATTGTGGCCGAGACGGAGCCGGGCACATGAAGCAATGAGAACAACGTTGCCTGTGGAAAGACTTCGCACAGTGCTTCGACGCATTTTTCACCTCCACGCATGGAAGTAAACCACTCGTGAACGATGGCGATATTTTTCGGCAATGACATGGTGGCGGGATTTTCGATCCGCGTCAATATAGCAAGAAGCCCCGGGACACGCAAAGCATATTGATTCGGCAGGGTGCGCTCGTTATATTGCTGTATGAAAACAATACGACTAAAAATTGATTCTGCCCGGGGGTCCTTGTCCGGATGAGCATCCTCCTTGCATCGATTCTTGTCATATTACTGTTTATGGTGTTCATCTCTCTTCTTCTCCTCGTGATTGGCCCGGTGATGCTGTTGCAACCTCACCGTCGCACAGTGGAATATTATCGAAAGCGGACCAGTATACTCCACCCGTCGGACATTGGACTTCCCTGCGAAGAGATTTCCTTGAAATCGGCTGAAGGAATCACGCTGGCCTGCTGGTTCATCCGGGGACCTCAAAATGCAAACGGCACTATTATTTACTTGCATGGGGTTAGTGAGAGCAAGATCGTCGGTCTCCCCCTGGCAAAAGTGTTTCACGACAACGGTTACAATGTATTCCTGTATGATTCCCGCCGTCATGGTGATAGCGGTGGCAACTTTTGCACATATGGTTTCTATGAGAAGCACGATACCGGTACGATAATAAACTACCTCGAAGACCGTCCGGATATCCGGCTGGGACAGATCGGATTGATTGGGAGTTCGATGGGCGCGGCAGTTGCACTACAGGTTGCAGCGGCTGATAGACGGGTTGCCGCGATCATTGCGGAAAGCGGGTTTGCAACTCTCAGGACGATCTTCGATGACTACCAGAAAAGAATGATCAAGCTTCCCTGGCATTATCTGAGAAACCTCGTCATCAAGCGGTCCGAACATCTCGCGCACTTCAAAGCCAATGCCGTATCCCCACTCAACGCAGCAAAAGAGATTCGTGTGCCGTTATTCATCCTTCACGGGACCGCGGATAACCTCATCGACTATAAGTATTCCGAAATGGTTTTCGCAAATGCCAATGCTCCCAAAGAACTCTGGCTGATTCCCAACGCCCGTCACGACAACATGGCCGAGGTTGGCGGCACGGAGTATGTCCAACGAATCGTGGAGTTCTTCAAGAAAAATCTGCGCGAACCGATGCCGGGAAAAATCATCGCGCACTGAATCCCCGGGTGAGCATCAGCTGACGAGTTTTACAACATTCTCGATGTGGTAGGTGTGGGGGAACATGTCTACGGGCTGAACCTCTGCAATCCTATATGCCCCGTCGGCACACATAAGCTTCAGATCGCGCGCCTGGGTTGCCGGGTTGCAGCTCACGTACACGATACGTTCGGGGCAAAGCTCCAATACCCGCCGCACAACTTTGTCATGCATTCCGCTTCTTGGTGGATCGATAATCATGCAGGAAGGGGGTGCATGATTCTCCAGCCAGGCCTTGTCGTTCGTCAATCGATCCTTCAGATCGCCAAGAAGGAACGTGCAGTTGTTGACGCCGTTGAACTCCGCATTGTTCTTTGCATCCTGCACCGCCGCATCCACTGATTCTATTCCCACCACTTCGGCAACATCATCTGCAATATGGAGTGCGATTGTCCCTATGCCGGAATACAGATCGAACACTACATCAGACGGCTTCAACGCCGCCATGCGTTTTGCCGTATCGTATAATCGCTCGGCCTGTTTGGTGTTTGTCTGAAAAAAGGAATTGGCTGAAATCCGGTACGTCCGTCTGCCGATGTGATCGGTAATGAATCCGGATCCGTGATAGACCTTCTCTATTTCTCCAAGCGCGACTTGCGATTTCCTTGTTGTGA
>CAZIHJ010000029.1:30367-32251 GCA_964538485.1 uncultured Chitinophagales bacterium
CCGTGATAGACCTTCTCTATTTCTCCAAGCGCGACTTGCGATTTCCTTGTTGTGATATTGTTAATGATGGTCGTAATGGAGGGAACGGCAGTCAGCAATACTTCACTAAAACTCTTCATGAGTTCCGGGCGGTCTTCGAATGTCACCAGGTTGACCATGATCTCCCGGGTGTTTTTTCCCTCTTTGATTACCAGGTTGCGAAGATAGCCGGAGTGTGTGAATGAGGAGTAGATATCGAGGTGATGTTCAAAGGAAAAACGTCTTGTCGTGTTCAGAATTGTGTTACTCGCCTCTGATTGCAGCCAACATTCTTCAACGTCCAGAACCTTGTCAAATCTTTGCGGGATATGCAGCCCAAGAGCAAACTCTCCGTTCGGCCCTCTCTCGTTTTCCCTCTCTTCACTTCTTTTGTTCTGCATTTCCTCCGTCGTCAACCACCTGTTACCGAAGGAAAACTCCATCTTGTTGCGATAGAAGAATGTGTCTTCCGAGCCAAGCGTCGGCTGAACGTAAACAGCTGCGAAGCCGCCGATGCGCTCCAATGAATCAACAACGTGCTGACGTTTGAAATCGAGTTGTGCCTGGTAATCTACATGTTGCCACTTGCAACCGCCGCAGACGCCAAAGTGTCTGCAGCGCGGTTCACGCCTCAACGGAGAAGGGGAGATCACGTGAAGCGTGAGGGCTTCGACAAACTGTTTTTTAACTTTGGTAATGCGCACAAGCACTGTATCGCCTGCCACGCCCCCCTCAACAAACACCACCAGGCCGTCAATGCGCGCAATGGCTTTGCCTTCAAAGGCAAAACTCTCCAGCACAAGAGGCAGCTCATCGCCTTTTCGCACCGTCGGCAACGGTCGCTCCGGCGTCTCGCTCACTTCTGGGAGTCTTTCAGACGGTCCAGCTCACGTGTCAGCTCGTTCCAGCGGAAGTAGGCGTTCTTCAATTCCTCTTCGAGTTGCTTGTGGCTCGCTGTAACCTGTTTGACGCGCGCGCCATCTTTATAGAAGTCGGGGTCACTCATCAGCTTTTCATATTCAGCTTTCTTCTTCTCCTTCTCCTCAACCTCCTTCTCGGCTTTCGCCATCTTGTCTTGAACGGGCTTCAGCACTTTGTGCTTTTTTTGCCGCTCCTCCGCTTCGATCCGCTTCCGCTCTTTTTCATTTGGTTTTGGTTCTGACTTCGTAGCACCGGCAGTCGTTTTGTTGTCCTGATTCTGTTCCTTCTTCCTTGTGTAAATGTAGTCACTGACATTTCCGGGATACGTTCTAATTCTCCCTTGTCTGAACTCGACCACCTTGTTCACAATCGGGTCGAGGAAATCACGGTCGTGTGAAACGATGACGTAGCTTCCTTCAAATGCCTGCAAGGCTTCCTGCAGTACGGCCTTCGAGCGCATATCCAAATGATTGGTGGGCTCATCCAGCACCAGAAGGTTCGCAGGTTGCAAAAGCATCTTTGCAAGTGCAAGCCTGCTCTTTTCTCCTCCGGAAAGAACGCTTACCTTCTTGAACACGTCATCGCCGGTAAACAGGAAGCAGCCGAGCAGGTTCCGCAGTCGTTTCCGAATGTCGCCGGTCGCAACCTCATCGACGGTTTGCAACACGTCGTGGCGCGGATTCAGGTCTTCCGCCTGGTGCTGTGCAAAGTACGATACCACAACATTGTGTCCGGCTTTTCGTTCTCCGCGATCAAACGGCTCCACGTCCGCGATGATGCGCGAGAGAGTCGACTTCCCGGCTCCGTTCACACCCACAAATGCAATCCGGTCCCCGCGGTCCACATCGAAATCAAGTCCGTCGAAAATCTCCAGGTCCCCGTACGCCTTGTGAATCCCTTTCAACTCCATCACCACGCGCCCGCTGTGCGGGGCAGGCGGGAAGT
>CAZIHJ010000030.1:0-26477 GCA_964538485.1 uncultured Chitinophagales bacterium
TTCAGGATCGCCTTGAGCTTCTCGATCAGTTCGATGACTTCACGGTATTCATCTTCGATCTTCTTGCGCTCGAGCCCTGTAAGTCGCTGCAGGCGCATATCAAGGATCGCTTTGGACTGGATCTCGGAGAGCTTGAATTTCTTCATGAGTCCGGCTTGGGCGGTCGGCGTATCCGGCGATGCCTTGATCAGTTTGATGATCGCGTCGATGTTGTCCAGCGCGATAATGTAGCCTTCGAGAATATGCGCGCGCTTCTCCGCTTCCTCCAGTTCAAACTTCGAGCGACGGACGATCACTTCGTTCCGGTGCGCGATGAACTTCTCGATCATGTCCTTCAACGTCAGGACCATCGGCCGGCCGTCAACGAGCGACAGCATGATCACGCCGAAGGTGGTCTCCATCTGCGTGTGCTTGTACAGATTATTGAGGATGACCTGCGCGTTGGCGTCGCGCTTCAATTCAATAACGATACGGAGACCGTCACGATCGGATTCATCGCGAATGTCGGAGATGTCTTCGAGCTTCTTGTCGTTCACCATCTCGGCGATACGCTCGATCATCCCGGCCTTGTTGACCTGATAGGGAATCTCGGAAACGATGATGCTCTGACGATCTCCCTTGCCGGTTTCGATATTGGCTTTGGCGCGAACGGTTATCCTGCCGCGACCTGTGGTGTATGCGTCTTTTACTCCCTCGTAGCCATAGATAATCCCGCCCGTCGGGAAGTCCGGCGCTTTCACGAACTTCATCAACTTGTCGTTTGTGATTGTCTCGTCCTTGATGAGGGCGATGCAACCATCAATCACTTCGGAGAGATTGTGTGGCGGGATGTTTGTCGCCATACCCACAGCGATTCCCGATGCTCCGTTGATAAGGAGGTTCGGCACCATCGCCGGAAGCACCGACGGCTCCTTGAGCGTGTCATCGAAGTTCGGAGTAAACAGGACTGTGTTCTTCTCAAGATCCTTAAGCATCTCCTCTGCCAGGCGCGAAAGTCGTGCCTCCGTGTACCGCATCGCCGCGGGCGAGTCGCCATCAATCGAGCCGAAGTTCCCTTGTCCATCCACAAGCGGATACCGCATGGAGAAGTCCTGCGCCATACGGACGAGTGTGTCATATACGGAGCTGTCGCCGTGCGGGTGATACTTACCGAGCACCTCACCTACGATACGGGCTGACTTCTTATACGGACGGTTGGCGGCGAGGCCAAGATCCTGCATACCGTACAGCACGCGGCGGTGGACGGGCTTCAGTCCATCACGCACGTCAGGCAATGCTCGCGCCACGATAACCGACATCGAGTAATCGATGTACGATCCGCGCATCTCGTCTTCGATATCGACCGGGAGAATCTTTTCGTTCAGTGTTGCCATTACAATCCTTTTCTTCTATCTCTGTGGTTCAGATTCTTCGCTTAGAATCACACATCCAGATTTCTGACATACTTTGCATTCTTTTCGATGAATTGGCGTCGGGGTTCCACTTCGTCGCCCATCAAAATCGAGAATGTCCTGTCGGCATCGGCGGCGTTTTCAATACCAACCTGTAACAACGTGCGTGTATCAGGATTCATTGTTGTCCCCCAGAGCTGTTCGGGGTTCATTTCGCCGAGACCCTTGAACCGGCTGATGACGATGTTGCCGAGAACCAGAGCACCTTCCTCCGGCGCTTCTACTCCTACCTCGTCTTTCTCTTCAACCTTGTCGCCCTTCTTTTTCTCGGCCTGGAACCGCTTTACCACTTCCGTTCGTTCCTCCTCATCGTACGCGTAGACTTCCTGTTTCCCCTTCTTCACTTTGTAGAGTGGCGGTTGTGCAATATAGATGTGTCCAAGCTCGATCAGCGGTTTCATGTAACGGAAAAACAGCGTCAACAGTAGTGTGCGAATGTGGGAGCCATCAACGTCAGCGTCGCACATCAGGATGATTTTGCCATAGCGGACTTTTCCAGGATCGAATTCCTCTCCCACTCCGGCACCTATTGCCGTGAAGATATTCCGGATCTCTTCGTTTTCCAATATCTTGTGGAGTCGCGCCTTTTCCACGTTCAATATTTTTCCCTTCAAGGGGAGAATGGCCTGGAAGCGGCGGTCTCTTCCCTGCTTTGCGCTGCCACCGGCAGAATCACCTTCCACAAGATACAGTTCGCAATGCTCGGGGTCGTTGATGGAACAGTCGGCCAGCTTCCCGGGCAAGCCGCCGGTACTCAGAGCGTTCTTGCGTCTG
This sequence comes from uncultured Chitinophagales bacterium, assembly GCA_964538485.1. Classification (GTDB taxonomy): domain Bacteria; phylum Bacteroidota; class Ignavibacteria; order UBA10030; family UBA6906; genus JBJXHC01. Next base: position 2,226 of record CAZIHJ010000030.1, read on the forward strand.
GTGAGATCACGTGCTTTGCGGGCAGCTTCTCGGGCTTCAGCTGCGCGCAATGATTTTTCGAGAAGACGCTTCGCGTCGCCCGGATTCTCGTCCATCCATGCGGCAAGAGCCGGTCCAACAACGCCTTCCACGATGCTCTTGACTTCGCTATTACCAAGCTTTGTTTTTGTCTGACCCTCGAACTGCGGTTCCGGTACCTTTACGCTGATAACGCCGGTGAATCCTTCCTTGAAGTCATCCCCGGTGAGAGAGATTTTACCTTCCTTCAGGATGCCGTTTTTGTATGCATAGCTGTTGAGTGTGCGCGTGAGTGCTGTACGGAACCCGACGAGATGACTTCCACCTTCGTGTGTGTTGATGTTATTCACATATGTGAAGATGTTCTCGCTGTATTGGTCGTTGTACTGAAACGCCGCCTCCACTTCGACCATCCTGCCGTTCTCGTCCTTGTCGGACCCCTGAGCAAAGAACACTTTGCGCATGATTGAGGGCCGCGTTGAGTCGATGTACTTCACAAACTCGACCAGCCCACCCTTGAAATGGAACGTTTCTTCCTGTTCGCTTTTGTCCCGCACGTCAACGATGCGGAGCTTCACCTGAGAGTTGAGAAATGCCAATTCGCGGAGGCGTTCCGCGAGTGTCTCAAACTTGAACACCCGGTTCTTGAATATCTGTCCATCGGGCATGAATGTGACCTTTGTGCCGGTATTTCCCTTCTCGACCTTGCCGGTCACTTTCGCGGGTGCGACGGGATCACCACGCTTGAATCTCTGAAACCAGACCTTCCCGTCACGGTACACTTCCACGTCCAGCCACTCACTCAGGGCATTCACTACGGACACGCCGACACCGTGCAACCCGCCCGATACTTTGTAGGTGTTCTTGTCGAATTTTCCGCCTGCGTGAAGTACGGTCATAACCACTTCAAGCGCGGAACGATTTTCCTCCTTATGGATATCGGTCGGAATGCCGCGCCCATCATCCAGCACCGTCACCGAACCGTCATTATTGATGCTGACGTCAATGTTCTTTGCGTAGCCCGCCAACGCCTCATCAATCGAGTTGTCAACAACTTCATACACCAGGTGATGCAACCCGCGCGTGCTTACATCACCGATATACATTGCGGGCCTTCGGCGCACTGCTTCGAGGCCTTTGAGTACCGTGATATCTTCCGCGGTATAGCCCTTGCCGTTGGCCCCGCCCTTCGATGTCTTTTCTGTTGTCACTTCTTCAGCTGCTTTTGCCATTGCTTCCTTTGATTCAGTAATTATCGGAATCGAATATCATGCACCACTTTCTTTCCTAGCGTGGTGTTGATCTTGTCGACAATCTCGCGGCGACGCATTGTCAGTTCTGCGCGCCATGGTGCGGTATTCACGCTCACGTAGAGCACACCATTCTCCATTCTCTGCGCCGTACTGACGCGCGCTATCTGCTCTCCTACGAGCGAGCTCCATCCGGTCACAACGCTAAAACGATCGAGCGTTCCGTCGATACCCAAACCGCTGGTGAGCTCTGCAATCGCGGACGACACCGTTTTGGGTACGCTACGCCGCCTTAACTGTTCCCTTTTCAACCCGGAATCTCCTGTTCATGTCGCCCCACAACACCGAATCTCTGAATACAAGCTCGTCGGTGCTTGTGATAATGGTCTGCCCGAGGGCCGGGGCGAGCTCGAGTATGCTGCGCGTCCGGTGTTCGTCCAATTCACTGAAAACATCGTCGAGCAGAAATATTGGTGACTCCTGAGCACGCGCTTTCAGGTAAAAAAACTCCGCTACCTTCAGCGCCACGAGAAATGTCTTATGTTGACCTTGTGATGCGTACTCCTGAACACGCATATCGTTGATCGTGAATCTCAGGTCGTCGCGATGCGGACCGACGAGCGTTGTTCCTCTGCGCAATTCTTCAGGGGTTCGCCGGACAAGAGTGTCGCTCATGTGCTCCGCTATTGCTTCGACGCTACTCCCTTCCACTGCTGTCGCGTACTCTATTGCGGGTATTTCGTTTGCGCCAGCAATCTCACGATATGCCGCTCTGACGTATTCTGCAAACTCTGCAGCAAACTGGTTTCGCCGGTATATGACTTTGCTTCCATGACTGACGAGCGCCACGTTCCACGACTCAAGCACTCCAGAAGTCAGACCACCTCGAGCGCGCTGATCCTGAAGAAGTGAGTTTCGTTGCCTGAGGACCCGGCGGTATTCCAAGAGATCCGCAAAGTACGACTTGCTGATTTGGGAGATTGCCAGATCAATAAACTTTCGGCGATCTGACGGCCCTCCAAATGTCACCCTGCTGTGTTCCGGAGAAAGGACAACAATCGGAAACCTGCCTATCACTGAAGCCAGGCTCTCCGGCCTCACCCCGTTGATAAGAAATTCCTTTTCCCCCGTCTGCCCGTCGAATGTTGCCGATACCCGGTTCGTGGCGCCGTTATCGGTCTCTATTTCTTCGTTTACATAAAAAGACTTGGCACCCAGTTGCAGTACTGTCCCATCCCCCGCCCCAAAAAAGCTCTTTGTGAGACTCAGGTAGGATATTGCTTCGAGAACATTGGTTTTGCCCTGTCCATTCCGGCCCAGAAGAACATTAATTGTTGGGGAAAACTCCAAAGCACTATCGTCATGGTTACGGAAGTTCCGGAGATGTATACAAGAAACCTTCATGCGCTCTTTGCTGAAGGCGCATCGTGGGGCGCTTCAGGCATGGCATTCTCTTTTCTCAGACGTTCAACCGGACAGGCATCACCAGCATCATAATATCCTCAGAATCACCCTTCGCCCCCGCCGGTGAAACTATCCCCGCTCTTGTCGGAGTGCTGAATTTGAATGTTACTTTCTCCTCGTCCAAATGTGTGAGAATGTCAAGAAGATATGTGGAATTGAATCCGATCTCCAAAGCTTCTGCACTATATTCACACTCCACCGTCTCCTTTGCCTCTCCACCAAAATCAATATCCTGGGCACTGACTTTCATCTGGTTCTTTGACATTTCAAAACGAACCTGATGGGTTGTTGCGCTTGCATATAATGCAACACGCCGTAGTGATGCTACCATGTTTTCGCGGACGACGGTCATTGTCTTGGTGTTGTCTTGAGGAATGACGCTTTCATAGTTTGGGTACGTTTCATCTATCAGTCGCGACACAAGAACGGTCCTGTCAAATGCTATCTTGATGTGTGTGTCGCTTATACTGATGGTGTTTTCCCCTGCATCCAAAAGTCTGGCAACTAAATTCATTGCCTTGGCTGGAATAATAATATCCCTTTTAAGGGATGAAGATTTGGAAACCTTCTGGGATATTTTGACAAGTCTGTGACCATCGGTTGCAACCGTTCGCAATTCACCCGACTTTGATTGAAATAATACACCCATCATGGCAGGCCGGAGTTCATCGGTGCTCACTGCAAACGCGGTCCGGTGAATTATTTTTTTCAGCAACGGTGTGTCTAACACCAATTCTTCAATTCCCTTGAACGTTGGTAATGTCGGAAAATCCTTTGCCGACTCTCCTGCAAGTGTATATTCTCCATTCTTCGTTGTAATCTTTATCTTATTTGTTGTCGTATCAATAATAAATATGGTATCCGTATCCGGAAGTGATCGGATGGTATCCAACAGTCGCTTGGCAGGAATGGCTATTTTTCCATCTTCCCCCGCCTTTATTTGGATTGCTACCGACAATGATATATCCATATCGGTGGCAGTGATTGTCAGGGTTTCGTTCAGGAGATCAAAGAGTACATTCTCAAGAATGGGTGACGGTGATTTTGAGGGAACCACTGCGTTGACTTTTGCCAGCGCACGGGAAAGTTCCGAGCTGCTTGCAGTAAATTTCATCCGATGTCTCCTTGCGGTAGGGTGGTTGTGAGGGAATAAAAGTCTTTCAAAACCAATCAAATTTAAGCAATTTTGCTATTAACTTCCAATAGAATTGGGCAGATGATTTAGTGAACTCTTTGTCAGACCGCAATTGAACGCCAGCGGCCTCCTATTAATAATACTATTTAGATATGTATATATTTAAGATTAGTAATAACAATGTGAATATGTTGGTATGTCAAGAACATATTTCCGTTACAGGAGAGACAAACAACCCGTAGTGTCATCACCTCAAGTATTGTGTTAAAACACAACGTGTGGAAAAGTTCAAAGGTGTTAACATTGCGGTGATACCTAAGCCGATAGACGGTATCGTTAGGAAGCAGTACACACCCACTGCACATCTCTTCACATGTTTCCCATAGAGTCATGCACGTGTTACTCACAAATAAAAAGGCCCGAAGAATATTCGGGCCCGCAAACAAGTTACAGGCAGCAGTTCAATCACGCACGACCGAGATGATCAAGACGTCTGCGTATCTGCATGACATTGGTATTATACTTCTGATCAAGTCTCATCTGGTCTTCCACAGACTGATACGCGTGAATAACGGTGCTGTGATCTCTCCCCCCAAAATGCAAGCCAATGGTCTTTAACGAAGAATTGGTGAGTTCCTTCGCGAGAAACATGGCGATCTGACGGGCGTTAACGATTTCTTGCTTCCGCGTTTTTGCACGTATCAGATCTTCGGGGATACCAAAATAATCGCACACCAGGCGTTGTATTTCCTCAATCGTGATCGGTGATTTTATGTCACCCACCACAACGCGAAGAACCTCGCGCGCAAGGTCAACAGAGATCTCCCGTTCCTCCAACGAAGCTTTGGCAAGCAGACTGATCAGACATCCCTCAAGTTCTCTGATATTCGTGGTAACATTGGCCGCGATGCACTCAACCACATCTTGTGGCAATTCGATTCCGTCGTCTTCACTCTTCTTGCGGAGAATAGCGATGCGGGTTTCCAGATCAGGGGGTTGAATATCCGCCGTAAGCCCCCACTGGAAGCGCGAGAGCAACCGGTCGTCCAGTCCTTTCAACTCCTTGGGCGGACGATCGGAGGTCAGGACAATCTGCTTGCCCAACTGGTGCAGTTCATTGAACGTGTGAAAGAAATTATCCTGCGTCTTCTCCTTGCCGGAGAAGAACTGGATATCGTCAACGATGAGGATATCCATGCTGCGGTAGAAGCTTGAGAAATCACTAATACGGTCGCCCTGAATGGCATCGACAAATTCGACAGTGAACTTTTCGCTTGAAACATAAATCACTCTTCGTGCCTTGCCATTCATTAGAGAGTAGTTACCAATGGCCTGCATGAGATGGGTTTTTCCAAGTCCAGTGCCGCCATAGATCACGAGCGGGTTGAAGGAAGTTCCACCCGGATTATTTGCAACAGCCGACGCGGCAGCCCGGGCAAGCTGGTTGCTGTCTCCTTTGATAAAGTTCTCGAATGTGTAACGCGGATTCAAAAAGCTCTGGTAGGCGGCCGGCAGTTGTTCCTCGGCTTTGTGGGATTTTCCATTTCTTGATGACAGGATAAACGATTCGGGTTGCTGCGGAACCCCCTTCCTAATTTCGAGACGAGAGTCCACCTCCGCCTGTATTTCCTCTGTGCGGATGAAGTACTCAAGCTTCGCGCCCTTGCCAAGAACACGCGCCACGGTTGAGTTGATAAGCCCATAGTAGTGCTCTTCGAGCCAGTCACAAAAAAACTGACTCGGCACTTGTGCGGTGAGTTTTCCATTCGTCAGCGTAAGAGGGGTAATCGGCTCAAACCAGGTCTTGAAGCTCTGAGTGTTGACGCTCTCCTTAAAGAAGCCGAGGCAAGCGAGCCATGCGACCCTTGCCTGCTCAACCTCAGAAGAGACAGCGGGTATTTGTTGGAGCGTTTCCATCTCTAAGAACCTCTCCCGTAAACGATTAAAAGGATATTAACATTGAACCGGGTACTTGTCAACAGCGTTATGCACAAAGCCGTGGTTATACACACGTAAACAACATCGCCTCAGGATTCATCAAGAGCGATACTGGCAGACATAATACCTCAAAACCAGCGTAGGAACAAGCAGAAACAGAAACGAGGCTGCATGGAAGGGCGTATCTTATTCACACAACCCTAAAAGGACTAAAGTGCGGAAGAGGTGTAAACAACTTATCAACACAACTTCCGGGCGGCTTGTAGCTCAATGATGATAATACAAGTCTGGCCTGTTCGCAAGCCTCTATCAAAGAAAATTTGTTGTGTCTCTGGCAATATTTTTGTAGCTTGGTTGTCACCCGATTAGTCCAAGCGGTGGAAACCCTTCCCGGCGAATTTACCCAATAGTAGGAGCGGACAAGAATGAAACGCACATTTCAGCCTCACAACAGAAAACGTCGAAACACCCATGGCTTTCGTGCGAGAATGGCTACGAAAAATGGTCGCAATGTCCTTGCACGGAGGCGTGCCAAGGGCAGAAAGAAGCTGACCGTGAGCGACGAACGATAATCCCAACGCAGTTGACGACGATGTGAGAGCAGTTCAAACTCTTCGTGGATCGAAGGCATACCGGGGGTTGTTCCTTTCGGGTAAACGTGTAGATGGCCGTTACATTCGATGTTATTATACAAAGCACGGCGAGGGCAGAGTCGGGGTTACCGTAGGCGTTGCAATTCTTGCAAGAGGTCTGAATGCAGTGCAAAGAAATCGCCTGAAGAGACGTATGCGTGAAGCGATACGCAGAGAGTATCAGCGGCTGAGTCAACTCACCTCGCTCCAGAAATCCGGCCTTCACCTTCTCCTCGCCTACCGTGGTATTCGTGCTGTGGATGCAGAAAGAGTTACGTTCCGGATGATTCATAGTGATGTTATTGCGCTCTGCAAGGAAATTGAGACGCGTTTGTCATGACGGTATTTTTCATTCTGCTTGTTCGTACATACCAGGGAATTATCTCCCCACTTCTACCTCCCGCCACCTGTAGATTTCACCCATCGTGTTCACAATATGCAATAGATGCGTTACGGAAATATGGAGTTCTCGCTGGCGGTCTACGCTCCATCCGCCGCATCGCGCGGTGTCACCCATTCCACCCGGGTGGCTACGATCCCGCCTAACGCCGTCGGACTTTAATCAATTGGTCAGGAGAGTCATCGTACATGGATAAGCAGGCAACACTTGGTTTTGTTCTCATCGGTATTGTTCTCATTGCATGGATGTGGATACAAGCCCCCCCACCATCGCCGCCGCCAATCCGGTCGGCAGATGGCCCTGGAGTCGCATCAAAGTCCGACTCCATAACGCGGACCGAACGAGCACCCACGGCTGTCCCTCCACAATTACCGGATTCGACCGGAACATTTTTTTCTCATCTGGCCGGGGGACAAGCAAAAACACTTGTCATCAAGACGGACCTCTACACAGCGGAGGTGTCAACCCGTGGAGGGCTCATCAGGAAGTGGAATCTTGCAAAGTATTTTACATGGGATAAGCACCCGGTAAACATTGTTGACTATGAGCACGGAGGTGACTTCAGTTTGTTGTTTACCTCGGCGGACGGGAAACTGATCAATACAAGAAACCTGTCATTCACGGGTGATTTTGCGTCCGGTCAGTCAGTCGTATTGAAAGACAATGAATCACACACCGTCGAATTACGTCTTCAGATAGGTACGCAAAAATCCATCGTGAAGCAGCTGACATTCACCAACGGCAAGTACTCCTTTGAGGCGACGTATCAATTCCAGAATGTTGCTGATGTGATAGCCAATTACGAGTATCAGGTTGTGTGGGAAACAGGTTTGCGTTATGCGGAGCACAATAGCGTCGACGAGTCAAATTTTTCCAAGGCGTTTGTATACTCGGGCAAAGAGCTCGCCGAGATCGATGCCGCCGACGTTGCGGAACAGCCAACCCGCGATTTCAACGGAACCACGGACTGGGTGGCGGCACGGAACAAGTACTTTGCAGTCGTGATGATACCGCAAGAAAACAAAAGCCAGGGAGCGTTTCTCGGTGGCAAGAGAGAAAACAGGCCGGATCAGGGGGTAACGGAATCGTATTCGCTCGCGCTGAAAATGCCCCTTCGTAATCCGACATCTGAATCGGCCCGCTTCACTGTATACCTGGGCCCGCTTGATTTCGACGTGCTCCAATCCTACGGGAAAGACGTCGACGAGATCATGAGTCTCGGCGCGGCCTGGATTATTCGCCCGATCTCAGAGTACATCATGTTGCCACTCTTCAGCTTCCTCCGCTGGCTCATCCCGAATTTTGGAGTGGTGATTATTGTCTTCTCCATTATTATCAAGATTCTGCTTCATCCGCTGACAAAAACAAGCATGAAGTCCATGAAGCAAATGCAGGCCCTGCAGCCCCTCATGACGGAGATTCGTGAGAAGCACAAAGACGATCCGCAGAAGATGAATCATCAGATAATGAATTTGTACAAAGAGTATGGCGTGAACCCCGCGTCAGGATGCCTTCCGCTCCTGTTGCAAATGCCTATCCTGTTTGCTCTGTATTCAGTGTTTAGCTCATCCATTGAACTGCGCCAGGCGGGCTTTGTCTGGTGGATCAATGATCTTTCCATTCCCGACGAGATCATCAAGTTGCCGTTTACAATTCCACTGTTCGGCATCACGAGCCTTTCGGGCCTTGCCCTGGCGATGGGTGTAACGATGTTCATTCAGCAGAAAATGACCGTAACCGATCCGCGACAAAAAGCCATGGTGTGGATGATGCCGGTGATGATGACTCTGCTGTTCAATAGTTTCCCATCGGGCCTCAATCTTTACTACTTCGTGTTCAATATTCTCTCCATAGCACAGCAAACGTTGGTCAACAAGAAGCACGACAATGAACCGCTCCGCAAGGTAGACCCAAAGAAACGAGCTGGCGGAATCATGGCTCGGCTCACGAGAGATCTTCCGAAACTCAATAAACACTAAACGCCGACGAGGCCCGTGAATGAACGGGCCTTTTTATTTTTCCGGCAGAACCTGCGTTGCGTGTCAAAGAGGAAATGTGTAATTTCCTCTTATGAAACTGCGGGGCGACGACACAATTGCTGCCATAGCAACGGCTATGGGTGAAGGGGCAATTTCGATTGTGCGTGTCAGCGGCCCCCGTTCAATCCCCATTGTTGATTCCATTTTTCGCTCAAAGAACCCGCTGACTCAAGCAAAGGGCTACACAATTCATTTGGGTGGCCTTGTTTCCCCGTCTGGCTCACTGATTGATCAGGTTCTGGTTTCAGTATTCCGCTCCCCTCATTCCTACACAGGCGAAGACGCAATAGAAATAAGTTCACATGGAGGCATATTGGTTGTCAGGAGTGTTCTTGCTGCAGTTCTGGCCTCTGGCGCCAGACAAGCAGACCCGGGCGAGTTTACCAAGCGGGCATTTCTTAATGGCAAGATTGATCTTGCGCAGGCAGAGGCGGTTGCTGGCCTAATAGCCGCAAAGAGTGAAAAAGCTGCAATTGCTTCTTTGGACCAATTGCAGGGAAAACTAAGTCGTGAAATACACTCACTGAGAAGTGCGCTCCAGGATATATGTTCGTTATTGGAACTTCAGTTGGATTTCATAGATGAAGGAATCGAAATCGCTCCAAGAGATGTAGTACTTGAAAAAATAAGTAGAATCGAGAAGAGAATAGAAAACCTCCTCGCATCACACGCAAAAGGCAGAATAATAAGAGAAGGCGCGTCCATTGCAATTGTTGGGAAGCCCAATGCGGGCAAATCGAGTGTTTTCAACGCGCTTCTTAATGCAGACAGATCCATAGTTAACCATAATCCTGGAACAACAAGGGACACCATCGAAGAATCAGTTCAGATCGGTGGAATGCTGTTCAAGTTGATTGATACCGCAGGTATTCGTGATTCTCTGGATCCGATTGAATCTGAGGGAATCAGAAGAACAAGAAGTTCAGTGGAATTGGCAGACGCCACACTCCTGATCCTTGATGCGACCGATGAAAATAACCATAGCATACTCGATTCGATATCGAAAACCGCAAAACCAGCGATCATAGCAATTAATAAGATCGATTTGAGAATCCCGGAATTCCAGGACCAGGTGAAACCCAGACCAGTCTTGGTATCCGCGAGAACTGGTCAAGGGATAGAGGATCTCAGAAACTCCATTCAATTCGCCTTTGAATCGACCGATCCACATGTCGATGGTTTTCAGATTACATCAATTAGACACGCGGAACTTCTGTCTCAAGCGCTTGAATCTCTGAGGTCGGCGCGTATAGCGGTTGCGCAGCGGTTAACTGGCGACATTATATCAATTGATCTGAGAGCCTCAATTGGCTACATCGGTGAAATTGTTGGAGAAGTGACAACAGACGATATTCTCAACAGCATATTTGAATCATTTTGTATTGGGAAGTAGTTTCACGTGCAACGCAAATCAAGAAATAGCTATGATGTTATTGTGGTCGGTGGAGGCCATGCTGGGATAGAGGCCTCTATCGCTTCGGCAAGAATTGGCTGTTCTACCGCCCTACTAACAATGGACATTAATGCTATTGGAAGAATGTCCTGCAATCCAGCAATAGGTGGCTCAGCAAAAGGCCATTTGGTCCGCGAAATAGATGCTCTTGGTGGCGAGATGGGCAAGTTAGCAGACGCGACCGGAATACACTTCCAGATGCTAAACAGATCAAAGGGGCCAGCGATATGGTCTCCGAGATGTCAAAGCGATCGTGATTGGTATAGCCGGGAAGCAAAAAGAAGAATTCTTGGGCAACAAAATCTAGAGGTGATAGCAGACAGTGTCGATAGCATTATTACAAGCAATCGCTCGATTTGTGGTATCTTATCTGGTAATGGCGACACCTATACCTGTAAGTCACTGGTTGTCTGTAGTGGTACCTTCTTGGGTGGCATTATGCACACAGGGTCTAGGACCGTTCAAGGAGGACGTTTTTCAGAACCGGCCTCAAACGTGCTTTCTGCGGCCCTGGCTGCTCTAGGATTGAAACTAGGACGACTTAAGACCGGAACCCCACCGAGAGTGGACCTCCTTTCCATTGACTTTGCGCAGACCCAGGAACAACTTCCAGAGGAAAACCCTCAACCCTTTTCATTCCAAAACGAGAGAATATCAAACACCCAAATTCCAATGTTCCTCACACACACGAACCCTGAAACTCATGAGATTCTCAGAAGTGGATTTCATGATTCTCCAATGTTCACAGGAAGGATAAGAGGCGTCGGTCCAAGATACTGTCCCTCCATAGAGGACAAAGTTAACAGGTTCGCCGATAAGGAGCGGCATCAGATATATCTAGAACCGGAGGGTTACGAGTCTAGAATTGTTTATGTGAATGGTTTTTCAACCAGCTTACCGCACAACGTCCAAGAAAAGGCAATAAGAACAATACCTGGGCTTTCAAAAGTATCAATGATTCGACCCGGGTATGCAGTGGAGTACGATTTTGTGCCGCCACACCAGCTTTTTCATTCCCTTGAAACAAAGAAGATTGCGGGCCTATTTCTTGCCGGCCAAATAAACGGCACAAGCGGTTATGAGGAGGCCGCTGCCCAAGGTTTGGTTGCCGGTATAAACGCAGCCAGGAAATGCACCGGCGAGGAAGAGTTCGTAATGAGCCGAAGCCAATCCTATATTGGGGTCATGATTGACGACCTCATAAACAAGGGTACAGAGGAGCCGTACAGGATTTTTACATCGAGGGCAGAGTATAGGCTTCTGTTGCGTCAGGACAATGCTGATTCGAGGCTAATGAGGCTGGGAAACAGTATTGGTCTTATCGATGATTCGCTAGTGCAGGAACTCGACAGGAAAGAAAGCGCGGTGGAATTCTCAATGTCAGATCTTGAGAAGAGATCCGCTTCGTTAGCAGACACAAACAAGCTTTTGACAAGACTGGGTCAGCAAGAGATATTGGAACCGGTGAGTTTTGCACAGTTGCTCCGCAGGCCAGAAGTCTCGATTGATCATCTCCTCACCGGGTTTGACGTTGGGGACAGTCTGAGAGCGGCACTCTCCTTGAAGCAGGTAAGAGAAAGAGTCGAAATTGAGATCAAGTATGATGGTTATATAAGAAGGCAGAAAGACCAAATACTGCTATTTGCTAAGAGTGAATCAATGCGAATTCCAGACCAATTTAGCTTTGAAAAAGTAAACTCACTGAGTACGGAGGGCAGAGAGAAGCTGCAGATGGTACAGCCAACGACGATAGGCCAAGCATCCAGAATCAGTGGAGTTACCATTTCTGATGTATCACAACTCATGGTTGCTGTAAGAAACCACGTTCCACGTGAAAGCAAGCAATGACCATTGAAGATGTTGTGCAAGTTCTTGAATCGAACGAACTGCAACCAGACGATCAACAGATATCCTCACTAAGAGAATACGTTGTAGCGTTAAAGGAATGGAACTCGAAAATAAATCTAATCTCACGTACAGATATAGAGAACGTTTGGTCAGCCCACATACTTCATTCATTGTCATTGATTTTGGAGGTCGACATACCGGCTGGATGTAGAATCCTCGACATAGGTACGGGAGGCGGTTTGCCGGGCATTCCACTTGCGATAATGAGGCCGGATATCGAATTCGTTCTGCTCGACTCTATTCAGAAGAAGGTGCTGGCTGTTTCTGATATGATTTCGAGAATCCCAATTTCAAACGTCTCCACAGTCCGTGGCAGGACCGAGGAGCTCAAGAATGATGCAAGGTTTTCCAGGTCTTTTGATGTTGCAGTAGCGAGGGCCGTTGCTCCGCTGGATCAACTTGTTGTGTGGGCCAAACCATTCTTGAGGAGTTCTTCCATGTCTATGGTATTGAGAAGATCCGGAACGACAGAGAGACTCCCGGCAATACTAGCGCTCAAAGGAGGAGACTTGAATGGGGAGATCGAAGTAGTGAAAACAAAGCACAGAACAAGCGTGAAACTTATCAATTTATCATTCAAGGGAATCCATGAAGCTGGGCTAGATGATAAGAGAATCGTATATACTAATTTATATCCGCTATGAATAGTAACAAGAAGACCTTCGATCAAATCTCAGCTCTGCTAACAGAGCAGTCAAATCAAGCCACAAAAGAAATAGACTCGCTTCCAACATCGTCCATTCTGCGAATGATAAATGGCGAAGACAAGAGAGTTGCGCATGCAGTCGAGCATGAAATTCCTTACATCGTCCGAGCTGTTGATTTCGTTGTCGAATCTCTCAAAGGTGATGGTAGACTGATCTATGTTGGTGCAGGAACGAGTGGCAGACTGGGTGTCCTGGATGCGGCGGAATGCCCACCAACGTTTGGTTCGTCACCAGATCGTATCGTTGGCATAATTGCAGGCGGTGAGGCAGCAATGTTCCGATCACAGGAGGGAGCGGAAGACAGATCCGGCCGCGCAGTCGCTGACCTTACAGCACTGCATCTTGATAATCGCGACGTTGTTTGTGGAATTGCTGCAAGCAGGCGCACGCCCTATGTTGTCAGCGCGATCAATTACGCAAGGATGGTTGGAGCAAAGACAATCTACATAACGACGAACCCGAGAACCGAATTCGATCTTGACGTTGATGTAGCAATCTGCCCGGAAGTTGGGCCGGAAGCGATCATGGGTTCCACCAGAATGAAATCAGGCACAGCACAAAAACTGGTACTCAATATGATCACCACAACCGCGATGATCAAGCTCGGTAAGGTGTTTGAGAACATGATGGTCGACCTGCAGTTAACAAACAGAAAACTGGAAGAACGCGCCAGGCGTATCGTGATGCTCGCAACCGGGGTGAGCTATGAAGAGGCAGACCGTGTCCTTGCGGGCGCGAACGGTCATGTGAAGAAAGCCATCGTGATGATCAATCGGGATGTAGACGCGACGACAGCCGGAAAGTTATTGCAGGAGTCCGGCGGTTTTGTTCGTCGTGCAATGAAGTAGAAGACGCCGAAGAGAATTATAGTAGCCCTCTGCTGTTCACGTTTAGATACGGACAGCAGGAGGGCGAAGTGTGTTTGTACGGATCCGATGATAAATGAACTATCGAGAATACTAAACGGGCATCTTTCGTATCGACGCTTGCTAGACGCGTTGGTAAGAGCCGACCCCGGTGCACCGGTGACATTCGGTGGTGTCGCTGGCTCATTGCGAGCCATCATGCTGTATTGCACACAGGAACACATACAGCGCCAGTTGTTGCTTGTCACGACCGACAAAGATCAAGCGGTTCAATGCAGAGACGACATTATTCAGCTGGGCGGCACCGCCGCTGTCCTGGGATCCGGCCGGCAACCTACGATTATTTCCGGAACGGACCATTCCGGCGACGTGGAAACCCTGCGGGCACTCACCGACCACCCGGCCGGAATAGTGGTTGTGCCAGTGGCATCACTCCTGCGAAAACTTCCTTCGCCTCAGTACTTCTCACAACAGATCCTTGAGTTGCGCAGAGGGGAAGAGACGGACTTTGCAACGGCCTCTCAACTTCTTAACACGCTGGGATTCGAGAAGAAGGATTTTGTGGAAACGCGCGGTGACTTTTCTGTCAGGGGAGGAATTCTCGATGTCTTCCCGTTTGTGGGGGAGCATCCTGTTCGCGTTGAATTCCTGGGCGATTGTATTGAGTCGATTCGCGAATTCGATGTCCTTTCCCAACGGTCCATTAAAGAACTCGAGATCGCAGCGATCATCCCGGATGTTCTACACAACGAGCAGATGCAGGATCGTACCGCCTCAGTACTAGATTATGTTGCAAGTGACGCGATAGTAATTCTTCAGGATCCCGATCTCATCAGAAAAGCAGTTGAAGAGAACATCCAGGGCGAGGAAGTGCGTGGCAACGCATGGGCTGTAATCGAAGAACGGCTAAAGGGGTTCATTCAGGCTCACGAGGTTCCTTTTCATTCGAGCCAGGAGCAAGTGATCGACTTTCGTTGCGCACCACAACCAGCCATCAACGGGAATATGCGTTTTCTACGAAAAACCCTCACGGGTCTTCAGCAACAGGACTACGCGGTTTTCCTTACGTGCGATACACAGTCGGAGCTGCAGAGACTGAAAGAACTCATCGTCAGCCCGGATGCCGAACAAGAAGCAACACCTGATATCGGAAGAATAACGTTTTCGCTTACATCTCTTCATGCGGGCTTTGCCATTCATGAGATGAAAGTTGCCGTGTTTACCGAGCACCAGATTTTCAATCGGTTGAAACGCCGTGTCGGGAAGCGTGCGACGCGTCTGCGGGGATTTTCCGAGAAGGAGCTTCATCGGCTCAGGAAGGGGGATTTTGTTGTTCATGCCGATTATGGAATTGGAAGGTTTGATGGACTAAAGAAGATCGTTGTACAAAAAATAGAACAAGAGGTTCTCACACTCTCATATGAGGGAGGGGATGCGTTGTACGTCAATCTCTCCTTCCTCAACAAAATACACAAGTACTCGTCGAAGGAAGGACACGTTCCCCGGCTCACGCGCCTGGGTCGCCCCGACTGGGAGAAGCTAAAGGAACGCACTAAGAAGAGAATCAAAGACATAGCACGCGATCTTATTCGACTGTATGCCGAACGAAAACGTACCCCCGGATTCTCCTTTGCACGGGACACACCCTGGCAAAGCGAGCTCGAAGCCTCGTTCATGTATGAGGATACTTTTGATCAGGCAAAGGCAACCCGTGAAGTGAAGACTGATATGGAGGCCCCGTCGCCAATGGACCGCCTGATTTGTGGCGATGTCGGCTTCGGAAAGACAGAGGTTGCCATTCGGGCGGCATTCAAAGCGGTGATGAATGGAAAACAAGTGGGGGTCCTTGTTCCCACGACCATCCTCGCGGTGCAACACTTTAATACATTCTCGGATCGAACGTCGCCCTACTCAACCAATATTCAGGTTCTCACGCGGTTCAAAACAAAACCAGAACAAACCCGCATCATTGACCTGCTCAAAACAGGCGCAGTGGATATAGTTATTGGTACTCATCGATTGTTGTCGAAGGACGTCTCGTTCAAAGATCTGGGGCTCCTTATCATTGACGAGGAGCATCGTTTCGGGGTAAGCGCAAAGGAGAAGCTGCGGAAGCTCAAAGCCAGCGTGGATACCCTGACCCTGACAGCCACACCGATTCCGCGTACACTTCATTTCTCACTGATGGGTGCCCGCGACTTGTCGATCATTTCCACGCCGCCGCGCAACAGGCTTCCTGTGATCACCGAACTGACTCCATACAAGGACGATATCATCCGCGACGCCATTATCAAGGAGGTTGAGCGAGGGGGACAAGTGTACGTCGTGCACGATCGCGTGAGCAATATTAGTGAGATGTGCGCCCACATCCGACAACTGGTTCCCAGTGCGCGGGTTCGCCATGCGCATGGTCAGATGGAAGGGCACGAGCTGGAAGAAGTAATGGTGGATTTTCAGGAGAAGAAATTCGACGTACTTGTGTGCACAAAGATCATCGAGTCTGGCCTGGATATTCCGAATGTAAACACCATCATAATCATTCGGGCAGATCGTTTCGGGATGGCGGAATTGTACCAACTTCGTGGTCGCGTGGGCCGATCAAACATACAGGCATATGCATATCTTCTCACTCCACCCCTGAGTGTGGTTCCCAAGAGCACACTGCTTCGATTACAAGCCGTTGAGGAGTTCACCGAGCTGGGTTCCGGATTTCACCTTGCCATGCGCGATCTTGAAATACGCGGTGCCGGCAATCTGCTCGGTGCCGAGCAAAGCGGGTTCATTGAGACCATGGGGTTTGAAACGTACACCAGAATCCTCGAAGAGGCGGTGGCAGAACTGAAAGAGCACGAGTTTCAAGATCTCTTCAAAGATCAACAACGATCGGATCCATCAACAAGAACCGAAGTGGATGTGGAGATGAGCGCCTTGATCCCGAAATCATATGTAGATAACGACACCGAACGTCTTGACGTGTACAGGAAACTCTACAACATCCAGAGTCTGCCGCAGCTTGATGAAGCTATTGAGGAACTCCGGGACAGATTTGGTCCATTACCTGTGGAATCATGCGCCCTGCTGGATGTTATTCGTGTAAAGCTCATTGCGGGGAAGCTGGGATTCGTAAGAGTAAAAATCAGAGCGGAGCAAGCAGAGCTTCAATTCCCGGCCGCTTCGGACAAGAACTATTATGAATCCCCGAGGTTTCAAGATATTATGACCAGGATAGCCGCCATGAAGTCGAAAGGTGTCTCTGTAAAGAATGTCGGAACAAATCTCACCCTGCAGGCAAATCTGAAGGTGGGATACAAGAGCCAAAGCCCGGCAGGCAGATCCCTTGAGCTTCTAACGCACCTCTCTGAACCCCCACCGAAAAGTGTGGGTAACCCCCATTAGCCGTTTGACCCGTAGTTTTTAGCGTATTTCAAATATGCAAAAATAAATCAATTCAAGCGACTTTTGTCCTTGACTTTGTTATGCAATTGACTATCTTTTGAGCCGTGGGGAAAAGTGGGTTACTGGTGGGTAATCCCATCAATGCAATAGGATTGCATACTGCGAGCTCAATCGAATGTCTTCTTTTAAAGGTTCGTACACATATTCTGTTGACAGCAAGGGACGGATAAACATACCGTCGAAACTGCGGAAGAACGTTTCGCCCGAGGCAAATGATACATTCATAGTGACGCGTGGATTTGAGCCATGCCTGTTCATTTACCCACTCGATGAGTGGAATGCCCTGGAAGTCGCAGTCCGCAAACTCTCGCCATCTGATCCGCAACATCGTTTCTTCATGCGCACACTCCTGCAATGGGCGACAGATTCCCAACTCGACGGACAATCAAGAATAATGATTTCAAAAGAGCTGCTGCAGTTTGCCTCCATTGAAAATGAAGTACTCATTCTCGGAGTTTTGGAACGAATCGAAGTATGGAATCCGAAAAATTACCAAGAGTATTTAAAGAAACAGCCCGAAAGCTATGAGGAGGTCGCGCAGCGCGTCTTCACGAAGTAAAACGTACGATGCGTGTCGTTGCGATGTATGATGGCAGCGCGATTTCATGAACCGGTTCTTTTGAATGAGTCGCTGAACCTGCTCGTTACAGATGAATCATGGCTGTATGTTGATGGTACAGTGGGCGGTGGCGGTCACGCAGTCGAGCTTTGCAAGAGATTGCAAGGGAGAGGATCACTTGTCTGCATAGATACGGATGCGGATGCATTGCATGAAGCACGGCAACAAATTATTCCCCACTGCGCAGACGCTCTCTTTATCCACGCGCACCACAATAATCTCAAGAACGCGCTAGCCGCCCGGGGGATTGCCGCTATTGGTGGTTTGCTTCTGGATCTGGGGGTCTCGTCGTATCAACTCGATGAGGGCTCAAGAGGCTTTTCATTTCGAGTGGATGAACCACTCGACATGAGGATGGACCGGAGAAACGAAAAAAGTGCCCGGCATGTAATAAACACGTATGAAGAGAAACGCATTGCAGACCTTCTTTGGATTTACGGAGAAGAGAGGTTTGCACGTCGGATTGCAAAGAGTATTGTGAGCTCCCGGCCAATCGACACGACCGGCCAGTTGCGCGCAACCGTGCAGGAAGTTGTCGGGGGACAATTTTTGACGAAATCCCTGGCGCGTGTGTTCCAGGCCATTCGTATCGAGGTAAACGGAGAGCTCGATAGTCTGCGAACAGTGCTTCGGGATTCCATGGATATGCTCAGGCCCGGTGGAAGGATTGTCGTTATCTCCTACCATTCACTGGAAGATCGTATAGTCAAGGAATTTTTCAAGAGTGAATCAGCAACATTCTCAGCATCGGGCGACAAGTACATACCGGATACACCGCTTTCACCGGGGCTGCGGCTGTTGACAAGGAAGCCCATTGTCGCGGGGGCGGAGGAACTTCAGCGCAACCCGCGAGCGCGCAGCGCAAAGCTGAGGGCCGCAGAACGATTGACGGATTGAGATGGCGAAGCTCGCAGACGACATACGTCAGATTCTTGTTCGCGCAAAACCCGACGCCCGACCCGAATCCCCGGATCCAGAACCTGAGCGTCGTTATGTTTTTGGCGGAGATCGACAAACACGAATCGCAGGATATGCCGTACGACAGAACAGGCGTGGCGTTCGCAGGAAGAGATCAACATTCAATATTATTGCGGCAATCTTTATTGCCGGCGTTTTCATCGTGTTATATATCAGTAATATTCTCGCAGTCAACCGCCTCGCTCAAGGGGTGAATGAACAACAACTGCGCCTCGACAAGCTCATTGGAGCGAATCAGGTGCTTCGCGCAGAGATTGACCGCAAGGCACGATGGGAGCGCGTGGGCCGGATTGCTGCCGAAGAGCTCAATCTGCGACATCCAAGTGTGCAGCCAACATGGTTTGATGCAGACGAGTACAATGGGATCGATCATGCAGAATAACGGAAGTGTATCTCTAGAGAGATGATCTCATCATCGAATATTTCCACACCGCATGTACAGCCGGATGCCCAACGCAAATCCACGCTGAGAAAAATGCTCATTCTAAAGATCGGACTGTTCGCATTCTTTGGTGTTGTGGCCTTGCGCCTTGCGCAGATTCAGGTGATTGATGCCGGCAGGTACCAGGAAATGGCGCGCCGGCAATATGAGTCGGAGGTGCCTCTCCCAGCGCTGCGTGGTACGATATATGATCGCCACGGGAAGGTCCTTGCCTCAAACACGATGTTCGTTTCCTTTGCCGCAGACCCGAAAATGCTTGGTGGCGATGCCACCACCGTGGCACAACGATTTGCGCGTGCCTTTAACCGTTCTCCGGAGCACTACCTCAAACTCTTGCGATCACCCGGCCGGAGATTTGTATGGCTGGAGCGTGGTGCGGATCCGTCCCGGGTAGCAATGATTCGCCCGAAGGAATTCAAGGGGTTAATCACCGTCGAGGAACCCAAGCGACTTTACCACTACGACCATGTGGCGGGACAGCTGATGGGTTTCACGGATATTGACAACAAGGGGCTCAGTGGTCTTGAGTTGCAATACGATGAAATCTTGCATGGAAAGGATGGACACGTGGTGATGCAGCGTGATGGGCTTGGGCGGAACCATCCCTCCGTTGACTATCCGCGCGTAGAGCCAGTGAACGGGAAGAGTATCATCCTGACGATCGACGTCGAACTTCAACAGGTCGCAGAAGAGGAATTGAAGAAGGGTATTGAGCGCAACAAAGCGGAAAGCGGTCTGGTGGTAATGATGGATCCGCATTCAGGCGAGGTGCTTGCCGTGGCGCACTTCCCGAACATGAATCCCAATGCGTTTACGTCGGTGAGTCCGACAACCCTGAAGAATCGGTCAATCACCGATATGTTTGAGCCCGGCTCGGTGTTCAAGATTGTCACCATTTCCGCCGCCCTGGAGCACGATCTTGTCGAGAAAGGTGAAAAGTTCTTCGCCGAGAATGGAACGTATCGCGTCAAACTTGCCGGAGGAAAGATCCGCCCCATTAACGATACGCACAAGCACGGCTGGGTGACCTTTCAAGAAGCTGTTGAGGTCTCGAGTAACATTGTGATGGCGAAAGTCTCTGATCGCATCGGGGCAGAGCGTCTCTATACAACAGCGCGGGATTTTGGATTTGGGACATCAACGGGATTGGAGTTGCCGGGTGAGGTGAATGGAGAGCTGAAGAAGCCGACGCAATGGTCGGGAACGACACTCAACTCGATTGCTTTCGGGTATGAAGTTGGTGTGACACCGCTGCAAATCGCCGCGGCATATTCCGCTGTGGCAAACAACGGTGTGCTGATGAAGCCATTTGTTGTACACCAGGTGCTGGATGAACATCGAGAAGTTCTGGTGGAGAATCGGCCGCAGAGTATCCGGGAAGCAATCTCGCCAGAGACGGCAAAGGAACTGACAGGATTGTTGAAGGGAGTGGTTGAACACGGGACGGGACTCTCTGCGAAGGTGGAGGGTCTTTCGATTGCCGGAAAGACAGGGACGTCCCGCAAAGTAGTAGATGGCCGGTATGAGCCGGGAAAGTACACGGCGTCGTTTGCCGGCTTTTTTCCCGCGGATGACCCTCAGGTTGTTTGTGTGGTCATGCTTGACAATCCCCGCGAGGGATATACGGGTGCGCTTGCAAGTGCACCAATCTTCAAAGCCATTGCATCAAAAGTTATTGCAACATCGGGAAGATTTACGCGCACCCCGGATGTCGTTATTGCGGCGCAAGCTCCCGTGGCAGTACCCGATGTCTCCAACATGCGCATTGAGGCAGCGACGGAAGTCCTCGAATCATACGGACTCAAAGTCAGGCTGCAGGGTAGCGGGGATGTTGTCCGAAAACAGCAACCGGAACCCGGCATCAAATTGCGCCAGAAAAGCGTCGTTACGCTCGTGACTTCCGGTGCCGTGGCGTCACGAAAGGGATACACTATTGTTCCCGAGTTGAGGGGACTGACTATTCGTCGTGCAATCAACAATCTTGTGATGAATCAGCTTGATGTCGACGTTGAGGGATCGGGTGTTGTGCGCTTCCAACTTCCGAAGGCCGGGCAAGAAGTAAAGATTGGAACCACTGTTTTGTTGACGTGTGACCCGAAGCGAATCATGGCCACCAGCTCACGATAGTATTTCACATAATACCCACATTTATAAGTTAAGGAGGAGTCATGTCAGCGTCGCTTCTCACAGCACTCGATACCGTCCTCGAAGAGAGGTCCATGCTCAAGCATCCATTCTACCAGGCATGGAATGAAGGCAAGCTCTCCAGGGAAATGCTCAAGGAGTATGCTTGTCAATACTATCACTTCGTGAAGGATTTTCCGCGTATGGTAAGCGCCGTGCATTCCAACACACCCGACATCAATGTGCGGCAAGAGCTTCTCCAGAACCTTATGGAGGAAGAACAAGGATCGGAGAATCATCCGGCGCTCTGGATGCGATTCGCGAATGCAATGGGTGCATCAGAACAGGAAGTACTGGCAACAACAGCGCTTCCGACGACAACACGACTCGTGAGCGAGATGATGGACTCCTGCCGGAACATGTCGTTTCCGGAAGGAGCTGCAGCCCTCTACGCGTATGAAGCACAGGTCCCGGAGGTTTCCCGCGTGAAGATCCACGGACTGCAGCAGTTCTATGGTATCACGGACCCTGAAGCGATCAAGTTCTTCAGTGTACACCAGGAAGCCGACGTACTCCATTCGCGGGCGGAGCGCGAGATGATTGCCGGTAACACCTCGACAGCGGCCGAGGGTGATGTTCTTCGTGCAGCCCGAAGAACGGCTGATGCCCTTTGGGGGTTCCTTGATGGAGTGTACGAAACCTA
This sequence comes from uncultured Chitinophagales bacterium, assembly GCA_964538485.1. GTDB lineage: Bacteria > Bacteroidota > Ignavibacteria > UBA10030 > UBA6906 > JBJXHC01. The sequence goes on from CAZIHJ010000030.1 coordinate 24,358, forward strand.
CGTTGGCAAGAACGTAGCGATGTGCACCCCGTAACCAGTTGCCTTCTCCATGACCTTATCGGAAGTGCTTGCCGGCGTCACTGTCAGCAAGATGTTTCAAACAATGTACGGCAGGATGGTGGTGACCCATGATGTGGAAGTTGGGGCGATCCACTACGATTCGAGAGGGGTTGGTCGCGGACAGATGTTCGTTGCTATTCGGGGAGAGAAGAACGACGGTCATCGCTTCATTCAGAATGCCGTTGCCGCCGGAGCAAAGGTCGTTGTCGTCGAGGATGACAATGCCTTGCCGGACTCGTTCTTCATGCACGCCGGCGTGGTGAAGGTGGTTGTCGCTGACGCACGCAAGGCCCTTGCACAGATGTCAACAAACTTTTATGGACATCCGAGTCGGGCGCTGCAACTGATCGGAGTGACAGGGACAAATGGAAAAACAACAACCACCGCTCTTCTGAAGTCCATACTTGAAGCAGGTGGAGGCACGGTGGGGTTGATCGGGACGATCGAGTACAAGATCGGCAATGAAACACTGCCGGCTACTCATACAACACCGGAATCGCTGGAGTTGAATCAACTCCTTGCGGCAATGGTGCAAAAAAAATGCAGCGCGGTGGTGATGGAGGTTTCTTCGCACTCACTCGCCTTGCACAGGGTGTTCGGACAGGAGTTTGCAGCAGCAGTATTTACAAATCTGACACAGGATCACCTCGATTTCCATGGTTCGATGGAATCCTATTTTGGCGCAAAACGGATGTTGTTCCAATCGCTGAGTGCGTCCATGTGCGGCATAACGAACGCGGATGATTCTTATGGCTTGAGAATGATCGAAGGAGTTCAGGCACACACCATCAGCTATGGTATTGAACAAAGCGCAGATGTGATGGCGACGAATATTCATCTCAGCATGCACGGAACGCGTTTTAATCTTCAATACCGCGGTACAACACGAACAGTTGAATCGCCGCTCATTGGAAGTTTCAATGTGCAGAACATCCTGGCTGCGTATGCCACCAGTGTGGGGCTTGGTATTCCAGCAGACCAGATCATCGCGGGGATAAAGAACCTGCGCTCGGTGCGCGGACGGTTTGAAAAAATAGCTTCGCCTCGCGGCTGGACCGCCGTTGTGGACTATGCGCACACTCCGGACGCACTGGAAAAATGCTTGCAGACCATTCGCGAGGTTCTTCCGAAAGGCAAGGGTCGGGTGATTACTGTCTTCGGATGCGGCGGTGACCGTGACCGGGGGAAAAGACCGCAGATGGGCAGAATTGCCAGCGGGATGAGTGACATTACCATCGTAACATCGGATAACCCGCGGACAGAAGAACCCCGCTCGATCATAAATGAGATACTCGCCGGCGTGGCCCCGGAATCCACTGTGCTCGCCGAAGAGGAAAGAGGGAAGGCGATCGCCCGCGCACTGGAGTCTGCCCGCGCGGGAGATGTCGTGCTGATTGCAGGCAAGGGCCATGAGGACTACCAGATCATCGGGACGACAAAGAGTCATTTTGATGATCGAGAGGAAGTTGAACGCTTCATTCGGGGTGCGGTATGAGGATGCATGCGAAAGACCTGTTGCAGGTATCGCATATCGAATTGAGAAACCGTGAGCTGCTCCGGGGCAAAAAACTCACAGGTGTTTCAACCGATTCACGAACAACTAATAGTGGCGATCTGTTCGTTGCCATTGTTGGCGAAAACTTTGACGGGCACAAGTTTCTCGAGGATGCGTTTGGGAAGGGAGCAGTTGCTGCCGTGGTTGCTTCGTCCGCCGCCGGCACACGGTGGCCCGACAAGCCACTCTTGATTGTTGAAGATACAACAAGCGCACTTGGCGAGCTTGCCAGAGTGTATCGAAGAAAGTTCGAGATCCCCATTCTTGCCATTGGTGGAAGCAACGGCAAAACAACGACAAAGGAAATGGTCCGGGATGTTCTTGAGACTGAGTTTACCGTGTTGAGTACGCGAGGAAACCTCAACAATCACATCGGTGTGCCGCAAACACTTTTTCAGCTCCAGAAAAAACACGACGTTGCGGTCGTGGAGATCGGGACCAATCATCCGGGCGAACTGGAATACCTTCTCCGTATTCTCGAACCAACGCACGGGTTGATAACAAA
>CAZIHJ010000030.1:26577-32134 GCA_964538485.1 uncultured Chitinophagales bacterium
GGCGTGTCTCCCAAAAAGATCCGGGCGGCGCTTGAGGCGTTCAAGCCAAGTAGTAAGCGCATGGAGATATTGAACCTGTCCGGCGTTATCATCTACAATGATACCTATAATGCGAACCCGGACTCGACGATTGCGGCGCTCAGAACGCTCGCATCGACAAGAACCACCGGGAAGAAAATCGCGGTGCTTGCCGACATGCGTGAGCTGGGTGAGGTCGGGCCGGCAGAGCACGCACGCGTCGGCGATGAAGTGCGGGCACTGAAGGTGGAGTATCTGTTGACGTACGGGCCCCTCGCGGAGAACATTCACACAGCTGCGGGCCTTCCGCTGGCGGTGCATTATGATCAGAAGAATATTCTGGCGGAATACCTGACGGAGCTGATTGCGCCCGGTGATGTGGTGCTTATCAAGGGCTCGCGCAGTATGAAAATGGAGGATGTGGTGACGTTTCTTGAGGAACGTCTCCGTTCAGCAGTTGTCCCATTTGGGTGAGTTAACCCCTGGAGAAGAATGCTGTATTATCTGCTTGAGCTTATAGAAAGAACGTACCATCCACCCGGATTCGGGTTGATCAGGTTTCTTACGTTTCGTGCCGCGGCTGCCGCGGTCACCGCCCTTGTTATTGCGTTCTGGCTGGGACCGAAAATTGTCAGAAAGCTCCGCGAGCACCAGATCGGAGAAGCGGCAAAAGTGGAAGCCCCAAAAACGCATCTCACGAAAGCGGGAACGCCGACGATGGGAGGTCTGATTGTTCTGGCATCAATCCTGATTCCGACGATTCTCTGGGGTAACATCGGCAATGTATATATCGTGCTCATGGTATTTGTTACGGCGTGTCTCGGCGCGGTGGGATTCCTGGACGACTATTTAAAAGTGGTTAAGAAGAAGCCAAAAGGATTGATCGGTCGGTACAAAATCGTCGGACAGGTATTCGTTGGATTGGTGGTCGGAGGTGTGATTTATTTCGCTCCACACATCATTGATCCGGATCTTTGGAAAATTAACACATCGACAACCGTTCCGTTCTTCAAGCACAAAGAGTTTGATTTTGGCTACCTCTATATTCCGATGGTGGTATTCGTGATCACGGCTACGTCGAACGCCGTCAACCTCACCGACGGTTTGGATGGTCTCGCCATTGGTACAGTAGGGATTGTCGGGCTCACGCTGGGGATCATGAGCTATATCTCCGGCAATGCGGTCCTCAGCGAGTATCTCACTATTCCGTATTTGCGGGGCAACGGTGAACTCGCGATTTATTGTGCGGCGCTCATTGGAGCGGCGCTCGGCTTCCTCTGGTTCAACGCGTACCCGGCGCAGGTATTCATGGGCGATACCGGTTCACTTGCCCTTGGCGGTGCAATCGGAGCGCTGTGTGTATTGATCAAGAAAGAACTCTTGCTTCCGACACTCGGGGGTGTGTTTCTTGCCGAGACACTTTCGGTGATTATCCAGCGCATGTACTTCAAATACACGAAACGGAAGTACGGCGAGGGCAGACGCGTCTTTAAAATGGCGCCGCTGCATCATCACTTCGAGTTACTGGGTTGGCCGGAGCCGAAAATTGTCACCCGGTTCTATATTATTGCCGTATTACTGATGATCGTGAGTCTTGCAACATTCAAGGTGAGATAACCTCGCTTGGAAGCGGCGAGCATACGAGGAAAGAAAATCAGCGTCATAGGCGGCGCGCGTAGCGGTGTTGCGGTGGCAAAGTTACTAAAGAGCAAGGGGGCCTCGGTGTTCCTGAGTGACGCAGCGCCCTCGGAGACGATGATCGTCGCCAGAAGAGAATTGGAGATCGCAGGAGTAGAGACAGAGTTCAACGGTAACACGCTTCGGGTTCTGGATGCACAGGTGGTCGTGCTCAGTCCCGGCGTTCCATCGAATACCCCGGTGGTGAAGGAGGCGATAGCCCGGGGGCTGCATGTCGTGAGTGAAGTGGAAGCGGCAAGCTGGTTCTGTCCCTGTCCGATGGTGGCAGTGACAGGCACAAACGGGAAAACAACAACGACAACGCTGCTTGGAAGGATATTTGAGGATGCACGTCTGCCATCAGCAGTGGCCGGGAATATCGGCACAGCATTCTCGCAAGTAGTAGGTGAGCTTGATACGGACGCAACAGCAATACTCGAGATCAGCAGTTTTCAGCTTGATCATATCGATTCATTCAGACCGAAAGTCTCGGTGATTCTGAATATCACACCCGACCATCTCGACCGGTATGAAAACTCGTTCGAGAAGTATGCGGCTTCGAAATGCCGGATCTTCCGGAATCAACGGCATGGTGACTTCATCGTGTACAATGCCGATGATGACGCAACACGATCACGCGTGGAGGAGCAAGTGCATCCCGATGTTACCCGTTTGCCATTCAGCGCGGTGCATGGCGTTGAGCAGGGAGCATATCTTTCCGATGGGAGTGTGAAAGTCCGTATTGCCGGAGTCGACACGGATGTTATCGGAAGGGACGGGATCAGCATTCGCGGGATTCATAATCTGTACAATGCCATGGCCGCCACACTGACAGCGAGGGCGCTGGGTGTCTCGACGGCCTCGTTGCGCTCGACCCTGAAAAACTTCAAGGGAGTTGAGCATCGACTGGAGTTTGTCCGTGAAGTTGATGGCGTAACGTATGTCAATGATTCAAAAGCGACAAACGTAGATTCGGTCTGGTATGCATTACAGAGTTTTGACAAACCGTTGGTATTGATGCTTGGGGGTCGCGACAAGGGGAATGATTATTCCCGTCTGACGGATCTTGTGAGGAAGCACGTCCGGGCAATCATCGCCATCGGAGAATCGGCTGAGAAGGTGGAGAAGGCATTCCGTGACGTGGCGGAGTTGCGACGCGCCGGCTCAATGGAAGATGCCGTACACGAAGCAGCCGCAGTGTCGCAACGCGGAGACATCGTGCTTCTCTCGCCCGCTTGTGCATCCTTCGATTGGTTTGAGAATTACGAACATCGTGGCAGGGTATTCAAGAAGATCGTCTTATCACTGTAAATGAAATCACAACGTAATCATATCGACCTCATGGTTCTCGTCTGTGTGCTTGTACTGATGGTCCTCAGTCTCGGTGTTGTGTACAGTGCGAGTTCAACGTGGGCATTTGAGAAATTTGGCGAAAGCGAGAAGCTGCTCGGAAGCCATGCGGTAAAGGTGCTGGCCGGATTTGCGGCAATTCTTCTCTTCATGAATATCGACTACAAAAAATACAAAAAGCTCACAAAGCCGGTTCTCATTGGAGCGATCGGACTTCTTGTGGTCACGCTGGTTCTCGGTGGCGAGGTCAAAGGTGCAGCTCGTTGGTTACGTCTCGGCGGCTTTGGCCTGCAACCATCGGAATTGGCAAAGTACGCGTTGATTTTTCATCTCTGTGTGTTGATGTCCGAAAAGAAGGAACGTATCCAGGACCTCAAGACAGGGTTCTTTCCACTGATGATCTGGATTGGTACTGTCACAGCTCTCGTTCTTTTGCAGCCCAATTTCAGCAACGGCGCAATGATTTTCATGATCAGTCTTGTGATGCTGTTTATCGGTCGGGCAAAGCTCTCGCATATTGCCCTGACATTTGCTGCTCTGGTACCCCTCTTGATCGGCTACATGGTCAGCGCTCCATATCGCATGAGGCGCATTATGAACTATTTCGGCGGCAGCGCGGACACGGGAACGGGCGGCAACTATCAGCTTCAGCAGGGGATTATCGGTTTTGGCAATGGTGGCATCTTCGGACTTGGACCGGGTGAGAGTCGGCAAAGGGATTTCTTCCTTCCCGAATCATACGGGGATTTCGTCTTTTCGATTATCGGTGAGGAATACGGGCTTGTCGGAACGCTTTTCATCATGCTGGTATTCCTCACCATCATGCTGCGTGGACTTCGCATTGCCCGGAACGCACGCGATGATTTCGGGAGATACCTCGCGGTAGGTATCACGTCGTCAATTACACTGTATGCGCTCGTGAATGCGGGGGTAACGCTTGGCATCCTGCCGACAACAGGGCTCCCGATGCCGTTTGTCAGCTACGGCGGTTCGTCCATGCTTTTCTCGTCAGTTGCGTTGGGTGTGCTATTGAACATCTCGTCACAAACAGATATGTACCCGCGGCTCGTCCAGGCCCCGGAGGGTGTGCGTCCGCAGTCACCGACACAATCACCGGCGGTGGGAAAGGTGTACTAATGTGCAACGACGACCATTGCGCATACTCTTTGCCGGGGGAGGAACTGGCGGGCATCTCTTTCCGGGAATTGCGATCGCGGACGAGGTCAGAAAGATTCTGCCGGATGCAAAAATTACATTTGTGGGAACAAAGAAGAAAATCGAAGCGCGCGTTGTACCGCAACGCGGGTACACCTTCGCGCCAATCTGGATAAGTGGATTCAGAAGAAGGCTTTCACTGGAGAATCTCATTTTTCCATTGAAACTTATGGTTGCCCTTATCCAATCGTTCATTCTCATAGTACGCTTCAAGCCCGATGTCGTTGTGGGCACCGGGGGTTATGTGTGTGGCCCTGTCGTCTTCGTGGCGTCGTTGCTCGGGATCCCGACGTTGATTCAGGAACAGAACAGCTACCCCGGTGTGACAACACGCCTGCTGGCCGGTCGGGCGACGGAAGTCCACCTCACATTTGAAAGCTCGGCACGATTTCTCAAACGCACAGACAACGTGCGTGTTACGGGAAATCCGACCCGGGCAACACTTGGAACTGTAACACGATTTGAGAGTGCCGGATTCTTTCAGATTGATCCACAAAAAAAGACCCTGTTGGTATTCGGCGGAAGCCTTGGTGCCCGCTCGATCAACGATGCGATGCTGAATCTCATTGACGGTCTCTGGATGAACGATGTACAGGTAATATGGCAGACCGGAGAAACGGATTTTCAACGGGTGCGGGAGTCTCTGGGCAAGGGGGCGCCTTCTGTAAAGTTGTTCAGATTCATAGAACAGATGGAGTATGCGTATGGTGCGTGCGACCTCGTGATTTCGCGCGCAGGGGCAACATCGGTTGCGGAAATAGCGCGAGCGGGTGTGCCGTCGATTCTGGTGCCGTACCCGTTTGCCGCCGCCGACCACCAAACCGAGAACGCAAGAGCAATGGTTGAGCAGGGTGCCGCGGTGATGATCAAAGACGGCGAACTTGACGAAGAATTGCCCGATATGATCCGGAGTATTCTGCATGATCCTGATCGGCAAAGAGCAATGGCTGCGAAGACACAGGCCCTCGGCAAACCCAAAGCGGCATCAATACTCGCCGGGGCAGTTATCGGATTGGCCTCACGCGCATGAGTGAAACCGAGAACGTCTTCAAGTATAAGCTGGACTTTTATTATCAGTCGGCCCTGATTTATCTCGTCACCCTGATTCTGTATGGTGGCATCAGGGGAAATTTTGTTGAAGTGAAGTTTGAGTATGTGCTGGATGATCCGTTGATGTACGTGATCATGTTTTTCGTGGTCATGTCCATTGTCGTGCTTCTCCTGAACTACATTCGCAACAGGCGGTTGATTATCACCGCTGACACGATCAGCTTTGTGAATCGATTTCATGAACGGC